>JBFFWJ010000253.1:0-5656 GCA_041570315.1 Longimicrobiales bacterium
CAGCACCGAGGCGGCCGCGCCGAAGAGCCGCGGACGCTCGGCGGCGGCGGCGTAGGCCTCGAGCGCCGCGCTCTCCGCGAGCGGAGCCAGCCCCGCCTCGACCGCCTTTTCGCGCCAGTGCACCAGGAGGTCGGGGATCGGGATGCGCGCCGGACAGACGTCGGAGCAGGCGCCGCACAGGCTGGATGCGTAGGGAAGGGGCATCGCCTCCTCGAGCCCGAGCATCGCGGGCGCGATGATCGCGCCGATCGGCCCCCCGTAGGTCCACCCGTACGCGTGGCCGCCCGTCTGCCGGTAGACGGGACAGGTGTTGAGGCAGGCGCCGCAGCGGACGCAGCGCAGCGCCTCCCACGCCACGTCGTCGGCGAGCAGGTCGGTGCGGCCGTTGTCGACGAGCACGACGTGGACCTCCTCGGGCCCGTCGACCTCGGGGTCGCGGCGCGGCCCCTGGATCAGCGAGACGTAGTTGCCGATCGGCTGGCCCGTTGCCGCTCGCGCGGTGATCTGCAGGAACCCGGCGACGTCCTCGAGGCGGGGCACGACCTTCTCGATGCCGACGAAGGCCACGTGCACCGGTGGCAGCGACGTCGACAGGCGGATGTTCCCCTCGTTCTCGATGAGCGCGACCGTGCCCGTGTCCGCGGCGAGGAAGTTGCCTCCGGAGATGCCGAGCTCGGCCGCCAGGAACTCGTGGCGGAGCGCGTCGCGCGCGGCGGCGGCCAGCGCGTCGGGCGACCCGTCGAGCGGCGTCCCCAGGACTTCGTGGAAGAGCCTGCGGCAGTCCTCGAGGCTCTTGTGGATCGCCGGCCCCACGATGTGGCTCGGCGGCTCGCCCAGGAGCTGGATGATGTACTCGCCGAGGTCGGTCTCGCGCACGTGCACGCCGAGGCCGTCCAGGTGGCGGTTCACGTGCAGCTCCTCGGTGAGCATGCTCTTGCCCTTCACGGCGCTTCGCACCGCGCGACGCGCGACGACCTCGGAGAGGACCGCGAGCGCCTCCCCGGCGGTGTGCGCCCAGTGCACCCTGACCCCGTTGGCGGTGAGCCGCTCCTCGGCCTGCTCCAGGTACCGGTCGAGGTTCGTGAGCACGTGCGTCTTCACGTCGCGGATCCA
Organism: Longimicrobiales bacterium; assembly: GCA_041570315.1. Classification (GTDB taxonomy): domain Bacteria; phylum Gemmatimonadota; class Gemmatimonadetes; order Longimicrobiales; family Gaopeijiaceae; genus JBFFWJ01. Next base: position 1,114 of record JBFFWJ010000253.1, read on the forward strand.
ATCGCGCCAACGCTCCGCCTCGATACCGGCGTACGCCTGCAGGCGCCGGGCGTCGAAGTTGCGGGTGGCCGAGCCGACCGACTCGCGCACGTGCCGCCGGTCCCGCAGCGTCTCCGCGCTCGACTCCCGGTACGCGCCCGGGCGGTAGTCGCTCACGGGGGCGCCCTCATCGGCCGACGCCCTCCCAGAGGACGCTCGCCAGATGCCGGAAGCGCATCCCGCTCCCCCTGCGACGCGCCCGCCCCGAGAGCTGCAGGAGGCATCCCCCGTCCGCCGAGGTGGCGAAGTCGACCTCGGGCAGGGTGTCGAGCTTGCGGTCCGCCATGCCCGCCGAGACCTCGGGGAGCTTGGCGCTGAACAGCCCGCCGAAGCCGCAGCACTCGCGGTCCGCCTCCCAGGGCAGCACCGTGGCTCCGCAGCCCCGCAGCAGCGCCAGCGGCTCGTCCTCGACGCCGAGCTCGCGCAGCGCGTGACACCCGTGGTGGTAGGCGACCCGCCGCCGCGCCAGGCCGCCGCCGAGCGACTCGACCCCGAGGACCGTCACCAGGAAGTGCGCCAGCTCGTAGGTGCGCTCCGCCAGCGCCTCGGCGCGCTGTCGCGTCCGACCGGTGCGTCCCGTGGGCCCGTCCCCGGGGGGCCCGCCGTCGCCCCGCCCGAGAATCTCCGGATAGAAGCAGCGGATCATGCCGGCGCAGCTCCCCGACGGGAGCACGACGTAGTCGAACCCCTCGAAGACCCCCAGGGTGTGCTCGGCCATCCGGCGCGCCTCGCGTGCGTGCCCCGCGTTGTAGGCGGGCTGGCCGCAGCACGTCTGCGCGCTCGGGAAGTCGACCCGCACCCCCAGGTGGCGCAGGAGTCGGACGGCGTCCGCGCAGGCGTCGGCGAAGAAATGCTCGCCGAGGCAGGTGGCGAAGAGGGCGACGCGCACGCTCAGCCTCCGCCCCGGCGGGACTCGTCGACGATCTCGAAGACGGCCTCGCGCGGCGTCTCCAGCGCGAGCTCGAAGCGCGGATCGTTCAGGAGGTGGAGCGAGAGCCTGGGGTTGCGCCGTGGCTCCACGAGCACCCAGCGCGCGTCGAAGTGGTCCCGCAGGACGAGATAGGAGTCCGTCATCGAGCCCTCGGCGCACGGGAAGGCGTCGCACGTCCACTCCACGTTGAGATCGGCGGACAGGTAGAAGAACTCCCAGTACGAAGCGGGCTCGTGCGCGAGCAGGAAGATCGGGTCCATTCCGCCCAGGTAGTGGTTCGTGCGGTTGCGGGCGAAGAGCGGCCCGAAGTTGTCCCAGCGGGCGTGGAACACCACGTCCCCCGGGGCGCTGTTGGACTCGAGGAACTCCGCTGCCTCGGCGAGCGCGTCACCCGGAAACGCCACGAGCTCGACGTTGAGCGAGTGGCGCCAGGCGCCCCACGCGAGGTGAGCCGCGAGCAGCACGGCCGCGACCGGGAGGACCCACCGGCGTCGACCCGGCGCCCCCGTGAGCGACCAGGCGAAGGGCAGCGTGACGAAGCCGAAGGCGACCCACTGGACCATGGCGCGGCGCGCCGACAGCAGGGCGAGCCCCAGGAAGGCGATCGACACCAGGGTCGCGGCGACCAGGAGCGTCGCGCGCTCCCGGCCGAGGCGGTGGGGCGCGGAGCGCAGCGCGCCGCGGGCGGTCAGGGCGAGGCCGCCGACCCAGGCCGCGGCGAAGAGCCAGGACGTGCGCAGCAGCTCCGCGACGCCGATGGGGGCCAACTCGGGTGCGAAGGGCAGCGGCGCACCCGTCGCCTTCTGGGCGAAGAGCGCGACCAGCTGGACGTTGAGGAGCGAGGCGGTCGCGAGCGGCTCCGGGCGCAGCAGCCACCCGATGAGCGTGCCGGCCACGGCGGACGCGACAGCCGCGCCGAGCTCCACCCCCCGGTCGGGCCCGCTCGGCTCCGTGCCGATCGTGATCGGGATGCGCGCGATGGCGTACGCCACGGCCAGGCCCGGCGCGACCCAGAAGAGGCTCAGGTGCAGCCAGCTGATCAGCGCGCTCAACACCACGACCTGCCACCAGCGTCCGCGCACGAGGACCGACAGGAGCGCGATCGAGGCCCCGAGGGAGAGCACGTGCGGCCGAACCATCAGGTAGCGGAAGAAGACGTTCGGCACGGCGACGAGGAATCCGGCGGCCCACCACACGGCGCCCGGCACCTCGTGGCGCCGGAGGACCCACAGCACCGTCAAGCCCAGAAGCGTGGTGAGGAGCACGGCCGCCGCCCGGATTCCGGCCGCCGGATCCCCGAAGGCCGCGAAGGGGGTCAGGAGCACGTGGAAGCCCCACCACAGGTCCCCGCCCCGGTCTCCGATGACCGACTGGGTGGCCCACGGCAGGGAGGTGTCGAGGACCGAGCCCTCCACGTACGCCGCCGCGTGGCCGAGGTGGTAGAAGGCGTCGAGGTCCGCGACCCTCGGAAAGAGCGTCAGGTGACCGGACGCGACGACGAGGACGAGCGCGCCCCAGGGGAGCGCCGAGGCCCGGCCCCGGGTCACGAGATCGGCTCCTCCTGCGGCCGCGCGCTCCGGCGCCCGGTACGGTCGTCGCCGCCGGAGGTCGGCCGGTCGGCCCCCTCCATGGGGGCCGCCGGGAGGGCGGCGGCCGCGAGACCGACGAGGATCCTGATCATGTCAGGCAACATGTCCGCGGGGCACCGGAGACGGCAAGAAAGCCCGCCCGCCCCGGCTCCGGTCGGCGCCCCGCCCCGGCCCCGGTCGGCGTCCCGCCCCGGCTCCGGTCAGCGTCCCGCTTCCGCTCCGGGGCGGTAGCGCCGGATCGTCGCGCGTCCGATGTCGGCGTCGGTCCAGGCGACCGCCTTGAGCTCGCCGCGGGCGAACATGGCGGCCTGGTCGTCGTAGTGCGGCGAGTCCTCGCGGGCGCTCTGGCCGTAGGCGAGAACGCTGTAGGCGCGCGGGACGTCGCGAAACTCGACCGCGAGGATCCACCCGTCGCCGGAGCGGGCCGCCAGGCGACCGTCCCCGGTCTCGCCGAAGGACAGCGTGCGGAAGCAGCCCAGGTTGCCCTCGCAGCCCGAGACGGGCACGTCGACGTCGCCCCTGATCACGCGGTGGACCTCGCCCCAGCGGGCGTCGAGCGCGAGGCCGTCGGCACGCATCTCGTCCATCGCCCGTCTCAGGGAGGCGAGCGCCTCCTGCGGCGAGCCGATCCCGTTCGGCGTCCGCGTGGGGCGCTCCACGCTCCAGGGCTCCCGGTAGGCCGCGCTGTCGGCGGCGCTCAGGTACGACTGCACCCAGCGCTTGAAGAGGACGCCGCCGCGGCTGTCGGCCGCCGCCGTCCGGTCCCAGGAGCGCAGCACCGAGACCGCCCGGCCCAGCTCGTCTTCGCCGCCCGCCGACCCCGCGATGGCGACGAGGTCGTCCAGGAGGCGATCGGCGATCAGCATCCGCGGCGAGTGCTTGAGCCGGACCACGTCCTCCAGCGAGAGCACGCCGCTGCCGTGCACGAGCTCGAAGGAGAGCTGGCTGCGCAGGCGCAGGCGGGGCTCGGGCAGGTTCGGCGCGACGGTGTCCCGATCCAGGGGCACGTTGAGGTTGATGAAGTCCGGCGTGTCGTTGGCCTGCTGCACGTAGCCACCGGATGGGTTGAGGTACAGCGGGAGGTCGTCCCACGGCGCGAGCTCGGACCAGATGTCGGCCGAGGCGAGCGCGACGGCGGCCGTGTCGCCCGTGGGAGCGTGGGGCAGCGCCGGGAGCCGGGCGTTGTAGTACAGCGCGATGTTCCCGTCGGCGTCGGCGTACGTGAAGTTCGACGACGGGTGGGCTCTCGTCCTCATCACCCCGAGCCACTCGTCGAGCCCTTCGGCGAGCATCATCCGCAGGAACTGCTCGCCCCGCCGGAACTCTCCGTCGCGGGGGTCCTTGAGCACGTAGATCCGGTCGTCGGTGCGGTGGATGACCGGTCCGTGCGGGGTCCACCAGGTGGTCCGCGTCTCGGCTGCGAGACCGCCGTCGGCGGTCCGGTAGTCGACGCGCGCCTCGCGCCGCTCGAGCGCGAGCGGCTCGCCGTCGAGCAGGGCGTGGTCCGCGAGCGCCGGGTGCGCGCGCAGGGCGTACACCTGCGAGTACCGGGCGTAGTTGTTCGTGGTGGCCCATCCGAGCCGGGCGTTGAAGCCGCCGATGATCCCGAAGGCGCCGCCGACGCGAAAGTCCCCGTAGAAGTCGATCACGCCGGGCACGCGCACGTGAGCCTCGTAGTAGCCGGCGTCCCAGGAGAGGTGCGGGTTGCGCAGGAGGATCGGCCGGCCCGCGGCCGCCCGGGACCCGTGCAGCGCCCACGCGTTCGAGCCGATGGAGCCGGCGCGCTCGTCGGCCGCGGCCGGGTCGGCCGGGTCCGGCTCGCGGTCCACCCGGGCTCCGACGGCGTCGCGGGCCTCCGTCTCGGCGCCGGCGGCCCCGGACCCCCGCTCCGACCCCCGCTCCGACGCCCGCTCGAGGCCGCGCACGAAGCCGCGCGCGTCCCCGCGGCTCCAGGTCTGCACGTCGCGCGCGTGGGCGTCGATCG
>JBFFWJ010000254.1:0-5649 GCA_041570315.1 Longimicrobiales bacterium
CCGACACTCCGCACGCCTATACGCGCACGGGCCACGCGCACGCCAAGTTCGGGGTGCCCTGGGACGAGACCCGAGCCCTCTTCCGCTGGGCGCTCGGCCGCGAGCACCTCGAGGCGATCGGCATCGACGTGCACATCGGTTCCCAGATCGTGGACACCGTGCCGTACGTGCATGCGTTGGACCGGGTCCTCGCGCTCGTGCGGGAGCTGTCGGACGACGGTGTCGGCCTGCAGTACCTCGACATCGGAGGCGGGTTCGGGATCAGCTACGACGGCGCCCCCGGGCTGGAGCCGGAAGCGCTCGCGCGCGAGGTCGTCCCGCGCATCGCCGGCAGCGGGCTGCGCCTCGTCCTCGAGCCGGGGCGGGCCCTGGTCGGGGAGGCCGGGGTCCTCCTGACCCGTGTGCAGTACGTCAAGCGCACGCCCCGCAAGACCTTCGTGGTGGTCGACGGGGGCATGAGCGAGCTGATCCGCCCCAGCCACTACGGCGGGTATCATGCCATCGAGCCGGTGCAGGCGCGGCCGGGGAGGCCGGTGTCGACGGTCGACGTCGTGGGTCCGATCTGCGAGACCGGCGACTTCCTGGCGCTGGACCGGCCCCTCGAGGTGCCCAGCCCGGGGGAGCTGCTCGCCGTGCGGACGACCGGAGCGTACGGCTTCGCGATGGCCTCCAACTACAACGGGCGCCTGCGCCCGGCCGAGGCCCTGGTGGACGGCGCGGAGGCGCGCCTCATCCGCCGGCGGGAAACCTTCGAGGATCTCATCCGCGGGGAAGAATGAGCCACCAGCACGATCGCGTCCTCATCCTCGACTTCGGGTCCCAGTTCACCCAGCTCATCGCCCGGCGGATCCGCGAGGAGCACGTATACTGCGAGATCCATCCTCCCACCCGCTCGCTCGAGTGGATCCAGGAGTGGGGGCCGGCCGCGGTCATCCTGTCTGGGGGGCCCTCCTCGGTCTACGACGAGGACGTCCCGACCACGGACGTCGGGCTTCTGAGCAGCGGCGTGCCCATCCTGGGGATCTGCTACGGCATGCAGCTCATCGCCCACCTCGAGGGAGGCGAGGTTCAGCACGGGCGCCGGGAGTACGGCCGCGCGGAGCTCACGGTGGCCACGGAGGGCGGCCTCTTCGCCGGGTTCGCCGCCGACGAGGGGACGACCGTATGGTGCTCGCACGGCGATCACGTCGACGAGCCGCCGGAGGGCTACGTGGCCCTCGCGTCCACCGAATCGCTCCCGACGGCGGCGTTCCGCTCGCTCGAGCGGCCGATCTTCGGCGTCCAGTTCCACCCGGAGGTCGCGCACACGGAGCGGGGCGACGAGATCCTCTCGAACTTCCTCTTCGAGGTCGCCGGATGCCGGCCGACGTGGACCGCGGGGGCCTTCATCGAGGACACGGTCGAGAGGATCCGGGCGCAGGTGGGGGAGGGGACGGCCGTATGCGGCCTGTCGGGGGGCGTCGACTCCTCGGTCGCGGCGCTCCTCGTCCACCGCGCCATCGGCGATCGCCTGACCTGCATCTTCGTCGACCACGGCCTGCTGCGGAAAAACGAGCGTGCGCAGGTCGAGACGATGTTCCGATCACACTACGACATGAAGCTGATCGTGGAGGATGCCGCGGCGCTCTTCCTGGCCGATCTGACCGGCGTGACCGATCCCGAGGCGAAGCGCAAGGCGATCGGCAGGCGCTTCATCGACGTGTTCGACGCCACCGCGGCCCGGGAGCGCACGGGCGCCGCGTTCCTCGTACAGGGGACGCTCTATCCGGACGTGATCGAGTCCGTCTCCGTGGGGGGGCCGTCGGTGACGATCAAGTCGCACCACAATGTGGGCGGCCTTCCCGAGGAGGTGCCGTTCGATCTCGTCGAGCCGCTGCGCGAGCTCTTCAAGGACGAGGTCCGCCAGGTCGGGCGCGAGCTGGGGCTGCCGGACCACTTCGTCGGCCGTCACCCGTTCCCGGGGCCGGGGCTCGCCATCCGCATCCTGGGAGACGTGACGCCGGAGCGCCTCGACACGCTCCGGGAAGCCGACGCGATCTACCTCGAGGAGATCCGCGCGGCGGGGCTCTACGACCGGATCTGGCAGGCGTTCGCGGTGCTGCTGCCCGTGCAGTCCGTGGGCGTCATGGGAGACGCGCGCACCTACGAGAACGTGCTCGCGCTCCGCGCGGTGACCTCGCGGGACGGGATGACCGCAGACTGGTTCCCCTTCCCGCACGACGTGCTCGCGCGCATCTCCACGAGGATCATCAACGAGGTGCGCGGCGTGAACCGGGTCACCTACGACGTGAGCTCGAAGCCGCCCGCGACCATCGAGTGGGAGTGATCACCCGGGCACGACGGCGTCGGCCTCGATCTCGATCAGCATGTCCGGGTGGATGAGCCGGCGCACCTCGACCATGGTCGTCGCCGGAGGGTGGTCCGCGAACACCTCACGGTGCGCTCGACCGTACTCGGCCCAGCGGTCGATGTCGGTCACGAACATGCGCGTCCGCGTGACGTGCTCCATGCGGGCCCCGACGCCGGCCAGCGCGGCGCGGACGATCTCGAGACAGCGCTTCGTTTGCGCGTATCCGTCGTGCGGCCGGTGGACGCTGCCGTCGGGCTCCACGGGTGCGGTGCCGGTCACGAAGATTCGGTCCCCGGCGCGCAGGGCGCGGCAGTAGCCGACGTCGCGCTCCCAGGGCGCCCCGCTGAAGGATCTCTGGAACGACACTTGCTTCTCCGGTGTGAAGAGTGTGAGCGCTCGGGGGACGCTCGCGGCGTGTGCGTGGAGCTCCCTCGAGCACGAGACGACGTTGGGCCGACCGGGGACCAGGTGCAACGCGGGGTCGGCCGGGCTCGTCCCTCACCCTTGTGCTGCGACGATTCACCCACCCCTTTCGGGAGAACCTCCGTGAGACGCTCGTTCGCCGTTATCCTCCTCGCCGCCGCGCCGGCGGCCCCCGCATCCGCGCAGATCGCGTGGCAGAGCCCCGCGCTCATCGGCCCGGCGGCGCCCTCGGGCGTCAGCCTCTTCGTCATCGACCCCGCCGGCGGCGACCTGGGCGGCCTGGTCACCTTCCGTCACGACGCCGGCCCGGTCGGGCTCGGCTACCGTCTCGCGATCGCGGACGAAGCCGGCCCGGACGGCGACGGCGACATCGCCATCTCCGGGGGCGTCGACATCTCGGGCTTTCTCACCCGGGGCGTCGAGGGCTCGCTCATCGACGTGGTCTGGTGGTCCGGCGGCGGCGTGGGCATCGGCGACGAGACGCTGGTCTCGATCCCGCTCGGCCTCCTCCTCGGGGCCTCGCTCACCAGCGAGGACGTCACGCTGAGCCCCTACGGAGGCGCGCACCTGAGCCTCGACATCTCGACCGTGGACGACGACAACGTCGACCTCTCCGGCGCGGTCGACGTGGGCCTCGACGTCACGCTGCCCTCGGGATGGCTCGTCCGCTTCGGAGCCACGGTGGGGGATCGGGAGGCGCTCGCGCTGGGTGTCCGGCTGCCGACCTGAGGTCCCGCCCGGCGGCGCGCGCGCGCCCTCGTCGGGGCCATCCCTTCGGACGGTCGCCTCGAATCCGGGGTCACGGCGCCGGCAACGAGGCCTGCCCGACTCGTGCGGAGGCCCGCTAGCGGGCCTCGTCCTCCTGCATCGCGTCGAGCTGGACCTCGACCTCGTTCCACACGTCCCGCATGAGCTCGACGTCGCGGCCGTACGCGTCGGCGAAGCGCAGGAGGTCCTCGGCGGTGACGCCGTGCCGCTCGAGCACCTCGGCCCGTGCGTCATCCGAGAGCACGCGCTCGTCGGACCGCAGGGCGGTGGCGCGCAGGTCGACGAAGGTCGCGATGAAGGTCTCCCGGTCGATGGGCTCGCCCGCCTCGGCCGGGCCGCCCGCGGAGCACGCGCACAGGACGAGGGCGAGGAGAGGGCCGGCGCCGCGCCCTGCCCGAGGCGGGCGGGTGGAGCGAATCACGCGGTCGAGAGTATTGGACATGAGCGGCATGCGGTGGGAGTCGAGGAGATGGTATCCCCGAGCGTCCGCGGGGGTCCGCCGGGGCGACGGGACGAGACCGGCCGAATGCCGCACGCGGGTGGGACGCGCCGACGGGAGGGCGCCCGCCCGCGCCGCGCCACCTCCCGAGCGGAGTTGTGTCGATGACGCCCCGTCGAGTCCTTCCGGGACTGCCCCCGCTCCGGTGCACGCTGCTCCTCCTGCTGTCCGCCTGCGCGGTCAACCCGGCGACCGGGGCCCGCGAGCTGTCGCTGATCGGCGAGGGGCGGGAGATCGAGATGGGGCGGGAGGCCGACGGCCAGGTCTCGGCCGCCTACGGCCTGGTCGACGACGCGGAGCTCCAGGGCTACGTGTCCGGGATCGGGCAACGGCTGGCGGCGGCGTCGGAGCGACCGACGCTGCCGTGGACGTTCAAGGTGGTGGACGACCCCATCGTCAACGCCTTCGCGCTGCCGGGCGGCTTCATCTACGTGACGCGCGGCATTCTCGCTCAGTTCGACTCCGAGGCGGAGCTGGCGGGCGTGCTGGGGCACGAGATCGGCCACGTGACGGCGCGGCACTCCGTCAGCCAGATGAGCCGGCAGCAGATCCAGCAGATCGTCCTCGGCGTGGGGATGATCTTCTCGGAGACCGTCGCCCGCTACGGGCAGGTGGGGGCGGCGGCGCTGCAGGTGCTGAACCTGTCGTACTCGCGCGGGGACGAGTCGGAGTCGGACCGGCTCGGTCTGCGCTACATCTCGCGCCTCGGCTACGACCCCGGAGCGATGATCGGCGTCTTCCAGATGCTCGCCAGCGTGAGTGGGGCGGGGGAGGGGGGGCGCCTCCCGGAGTGGCAGTCGACCCACCCCTACCCCGAGAACCGAGAGGCGGACATGCGCCGGATCCTCGAGGAATCGGGGATGGCGCGGACCGGCACGGTGAATCACGAAGGGTACCTGGAGATGATCGACGGGATGGTGTACGGGGAGAACCCGCGCGAAGGCTTCTTCCGGGGGACGCGCTTCCTGCATCCCGACCTGGCCTTCGAGCTCACCTTCCCGGCCGGCTGGACGACGGTGAACCAGCGCGCCGTGGTCGCGGGCATCGCGCCGTCCGAGGACGCGGTCCTCACGCTCGAGGTGGCGTCCGACGCGGCTTCACCCACCCTCGAGGTCCGCGAGTTCCTCCGCCAGGAGGGGATCCGTGGGGGAGCCGTCCGGGAGGAAGACGCGGGCGGCATCGAGCGGTCCTGGGCTCCCTTCGAGGTCGACACGCAGGACGGGACGCTGAGCGGCCAGATCGCGTTCGCGCGCCTGGACGACGTGACCTATCGGCTGCTCGGGTACGCGTCCGAGGCGCGGTGGGTGCGCTACCAGGCGGACGTGGCGACGGCCATCGCGAGCCTGGGCCGCGTCACCGACCCGGAGGTGCTGGGAGTCCAGCCGCTCCGGCTCGACGTGGTCACCCTGTCGGAGGCGACGTCCCTTGCCCGCTACGCGCAGAGCAACCCCGGTCCGGTGGAGGTCGACGAGCTCGCGCGGCTCAACCGGGTGGAGCCCGGCGCCGTGCTCAGCGCCGGCACCCGGATCAAGACCGTGGTCGGGACCGCCGCCCGCTGAAGGGCCGCGGGGGCGCGGGCTGCCGCCTTCCGGCGCCGGCTTTTTCGGTC
>JBFFWJ010000255.1:0-5640 GCA_041570315.1 Longimicrobiales bacterium
GCGCACCGGCTCGCCGGGCGCGCTACGACCTGCCCGTCACAGGGCCGGCGGGCAGGCTAATGCGGATCGGTGGGGTACCGGTATCGGTCATGACTGCCCGATACGCGGCTCCAAGCGGGATCCCCTGATTCCAGAAGGAACGCACGGTCGCGAGCATGGCGCGGGGAGTGTCGCATGCCTATGCTGCCTCGCCCGCACCCACTGGACAGGAGGGAGGGTATGTCGAAGGCACGCTCAGGCGGAGCCCCCGAAGTCGCCTTTGACCTGGTGGTCGAGCGCCTCAGGTTGATGGGCTACGGCGGCTTCTGGGTGGTGGTCGTGACCGGCATCATTCTGACCCGTCTGTTCTCGGGACAGAACCTGGAGACGGGCGTTCTCATGGACGTGTTCGGGTACAACAATATCTGTGTGTACTTCGACTACGCGCCGTCGACGTTCATTCTGCCCGGACTATGGGCCGTCACGCTCGCGCTCCTACTCCTCTACATCGCCACGCATTGGCTGCAGATGCGCGCCGAAATGCGGGCAGGCTCGCTGAGCGTGGGCCTCTACCGGACGTTGTCGGGATTCAAGCTCTTCGAGGCGATCGTCCTGGTCCTCTTTTCCACGATTTTCGCGGTGACCCCGACGGGGTGGAATCACACGCTGTACATCCACACCGCGCCGTTCTTCCTGCTCCAGATCGGCATGGTGTCTCTGGCCATGTCGAACACGCTGCACGGGATCAAGTCGGGCTACTGGGAGCGGCTCGAGCTTCCGGACTGGTTCGCGAAGGCGGCGATCGTCTACTGCGTGATCTTCGCCATGATCGTGGCGTTCAAGATCCCGGTCGCGACGAACGCGATGACGGGCCAACGCTTCTGGGCACAGACGGACACCCTCATATCCATCGCGAGCATCGTCGACAAGGCCTTCCTGGCCTGCGCCGCAATCATCCCGATGATGAAGGCCGCGTATCTCCTGAGGTACCGGTCCGACGACATCGAGGTTGTGCGCCTGTCACCGACGATCGTGCCTCACGAGGCCTGACGCGGCTCGGGCGGTACCCGGTCAGTCGGAGCGTTCCAGGCTGAACACGCTGTGGCCCGGGACCTCCAAGGTGCCTCGGGTGGCAATGGGCGAGGTGGGACGGGCGCACCGTGGGCTCAACCGGAGCTCACGCGCTTGGATCTCGAAGCCAAATACTGCCGGGCAGGAAGGACGATCCAGACGACGGTGATCCACAAGACGAACACTGCCCACCCTGCCGCCTCCGGGACACGGTCATAGAACGTTTGCCCGTAGAGCGGGTGGGCCGCGTCCCCGAATTCCGGCCACGCGCTCGTCCGCAGACGTGAGATCACGTTCGAGCCGATCGCGGAGAACTCCGCGAAGCCCGCTCCGTACGCACCGAGGGCGATCAGCGAGTACGCGATCAAGAGGTGCTTCTCGGACGCCGGCTGATACCGTTCGTAGCCCCTCAGAACGACCAAGCCCCACAGAGCGACGACGATGACCTCGACACACGTCGCCGTGAACAGGTACTTCTTGAAGTCACCCTCCATCGCCCAGGCCGCCGGGATCGTGTGCAACCCCAAGACGATGGCGGAACTGAAGAACAGAAGGCCCCATTTCCGCCGAAAGCCAGGACTGACGAGTGAGATCGCCATCAGCATCAGCACCGTGATTCCCACCACGTTGTGGACCGCCAGGAAGTTGATCTCCGGGCTCTTCTGCTTGAGCCCGTGATATCCATCGACCCAGTGACCCAGGTTGATGCTGCCCTCCAGTCCGTTTCTCGCGTACTCGTCGGTGGTATCGGTGCTGTCGAAGGTCACGATGTAGGGGATCTTCGTCAGGTTCCAGGCACACAGCCCGATCAAGAAGAAGAGTACGATCCTCTTTCCCATGACGGTCCTCCTGTAACGCTCAACCGACCTGCGCGTCGGCAGACCGGCACGAGGCGGCAGACGAGCCCACGGTCGAGGGTGGGGCGACCCGTGCGCTCCTGCATGGTCGAACCCGGAGGCCGCGCCACCGGCGGTGGCTTCTAATCGTCACGCGATCCGGGTGTTATGGAAGGCGTCGCTCGTCGACAAACCGAACCCGCGCATGCGACTAAGCTCCGCTTCCGGGGGACGGGCTGATTGTGCGGTCCGCGACAAAGGCGTGTCAAGAGTAGCATTGGTCCGCCGGCAGGTCCCACTCCTCGGTGACCTCAAGGCGGAGGACGTCGGCGTACCAGCGACGGGAGGCCTCGAGATCGCGGGAGCGGAGCAGCGTCTTGAGCGAAAGAGCTCGGGCCGTGGCGCAGGCTCCGCGTGGACGTCGGGTCGCGACGGGCGACCCCGTCGTCATTCGTGATGCATCAGTGGTGGTACAGCGGAAACAGCTCGTCCAGCAGCCTTCGCGTCGTGTGCACGCGCAGCCCGTCGGTGTCCGGCGGGCCACCGGACCCGACGGTGTTAAGGCCGCGAGCACTCCGACACGCGCGCCGGGGTCGACGTAGAAGTAGGACAGGAAGGCCCGCTGGCTGCCCGTGTGGCCGACCACGCGCCGGCCGGCGCGCTGGTGGAGGAAGAAGGAGAGCCCCATCGATGACGTGCCGAGGGGCGAGCCCGGGATCGGCACGACCTCCTGCCACATCTCCTCGAGCGAGGTGCGACGCAGGACGGCTTCGTGATCCGAGCCCTCGACGTAGCTCCCCATCAGGAAGCCGAGATAGCGGGCCATGTCGTCCAGGGGCGCGTTCAGCCCCCCGTTCGAGACGGTGATGCCGGTATTGAAGTCGAGGCCGCCCGGCTCCGGCCGGCCGTCCCGCACGACGTAGTGGTTGGAGCGGGCGTCCAGCAGGTGCCACGGCGTGACGTCGAAGTACGCCCGGCGCATGCCCAGGGGCCGGAAGATGTTCTTGTCGACGTAGGCCTCGTACACGTCCCCGCTGACCTTTTCGATGACCCGGCCCAGGAAGACGATCCCCGGATTGGAGTAGCCGTAGCGCGAGCCCGGGGGGAAGCGGATCTCGGTGTAGGGCATCATCGCGACGAGCTGGCTCCACTCGGTGGGCTCGTGGGGGTGCCAGGGCTCGTCTCCGGCCCACGGCCAGGTGCTCCCCCGAAAGCCCGCCGAGTGGCTCAGGAGATGGCGGATCGTGATCTCCTCCATCGAGCCGTAGGGATTGTGTACCTCCCGGAGCTCGGGGACGTGGTCCACGATCGGGTCATCGAGCGAGATCAGCCCGCGATCGCGGAGCTGCATGATCGCGATGGCCGTGAACGTCTTCGTGATCGATGCCCAGTGGTAGATCGTCGACCCGTCCACCGGCCGCCGGCTCTCGAGATCCGCCATCCCCTCCGTCTCGAGCGCGACCAGCCGCCCGTCGTGGACGAGCGCGAGGGACGAGCCCACGATGCCCTCCTGCCGAACCCGGCCTCGCCAGTCGGTGACGATGTCGGCCCAGACCCCTTCGGGTGTCGGGTGGGCCTGGCCGCCGGCGGAGATCGGCGCTGCGCAAAGCGCCAGCGGCGCCGTCATGGCGAACAGTGGACGGGTGAGCCGGGAACGGGACTTCATGGCAGCCTCTCGGGGGAGGGAACCATCATAGCGGCCGCGGCGCCGCGACGCCCCCCGTGCACGCGTCGACCGGTGAGGGAACCGAGGGCACGCGTCCCCACCGGCCGACCACCAGCCGGAGGTCAGGCGCCCTCGAGCAGGTGGCGTCCCACCTCCCTCAGCCCGTCCAGGCCCTCGACGTCCCGCGACATGAGGGGGACGCGCACCCGCGGAAGCGCCGCGAAGGACCTGTCCACCCGCTCCAGATACTCGGCTTCCTGGCCCCGACGACGCTCCAGGAAGTCGCCCAGGGGGGCGTCGGGAAGCACGCGGTTGACGACCACGCCGGCCACGGGGACCCGGTGGCGGCGAAGGACCTCGACCGCCTTCTCGCTCTCGAGGATCGGCAGCTTCTCGGGGATCAGGACGAGCACGAAGGCGGTCACCTCCGGATCGAGCAGGAGGCGCCGGGCCGCGGCGAAGCGCCTGCGCCGCTCCATCAGGATCTCCCGGATGCTCCGCGTCCTCTCGTCCTCCGGCGCATCGTCCGCGTCGTCGAACCAGGACAGCTCGTCGCCGGGGGCCTCCTTGCGTCGCGTCAACCGCTCGACCGCCCTGCCGAGGGAGTCGGAGCGCTCACGGCTGCGCAGGAGCCCGTCGGTCCAGGCGGCCATGATCTCGGGCAGGGACAGGAGCCGCAGCGTGTGCCCGGTGGGCGCGGTGTCGAAGACGACCCGATCGTACCCGCGGCGGCCCTCGTCCATGAGGTGGGCCACCCGGTCCATGAGCGCGGCCTCCTCGGCCCCGGGCGAGTGCCGGGTGAGCTCCATCTGGCGCTCGATCTCCGGGTACATGGCCGGACGCACGAAGCGCCGCATCGTCTGGGTGACCCGGCCGAGGTAGCGGGCGACCTCCTCCTCCGGCTCGACCTCGACCGCGTCGAGCCCGGGGACGATCTGTCGCCCGCGGTCGCCCACCGAGGTCCCGAAGATGTCCGCCAGCGAGTGGGCGGGATCGGTCGAGACCAGCAGGATCCTCTCGCCCGCCTCCGCCATGCTCAGGGCGAGCGCGGCCGCGGTCGTGGTCTTGCCCACGCCTCCCTTGCCGCCCACGAAGAGGATCGCCCGGCCCCGCAGCGGAAGGCTCGTCACGGCGGTCCGTCCCGGTCGCGTCCGGCGAATCCCCGGCGACGTCCGCCCGCCCTCAGGCGCACCGGCCCCGCCTCAGCAGCAGCGGAAGTTCTCGAGCGGCGAGTGGTCCATCCCCCTGCGGAGGTGCCACTCGGGGAAGCGCTCGTAGAAGAGGGGCAGGAGCTCGAGCGTGTAGTAGCTGGCCGGGTTCTCGATCCCCATCATCTCCGAGAAGACGAGGAGCATGAAGAGATCGTCCTCCTCGCGCCGCTCGCGCGCCAGGGCCCCGCGGTGGCGAACCTCGTAGAACTCGTTGACGAGCCCTCCGAGGCGGGCCAGCCGCTCACGCCACGTCACCGGCCAGCTCCACGTCGGGGTGCGCGTCGGCTTCCGCGTCGGCGTCCGCCCCCGTGGCGGTCGGACGGACGTCGCCCAACGCGGCCGACACCTCCTCGAGCGACGGCCATCGCCCGCGCGCGACGAGGCGCCCGTTCACGATCACGCTGGTGACCGAGAGCCGGAAGATCGTCCCCAGCGCCGCCATGAGGCCCGGGCGGTGCGCCCGCACGTCGCGCACGAGCAGGGCGACGAGGGTGCCGAGGTTGCGCGGATCGACCACGTGGACCTCCACGGCGTCGCCGTAGCGCACGCGCAGCCCGCGATACAGCGGGCCCATGGCCTCCATGACGTCGCGACGCTCCGGGAAGCACCGCTCCCGCGCCAGCGAGAGGAAGTCCCCCTCGAGACGGCCGCAGCACCCCGACGACGACATCTGCTGCTCCCACTCCCGGATCAGGAGGATGCTGGGACGGGCGCGGCTCCGTCCGCCCGGCGTCTCCGACTCCCCCGCCATCGCCGTCTCGGGCTCCCGGCTCGCGCCTCCGGCGCCTCGGGCCACGACGCGCGGCCGGAGGCGCCGGATCACGCTCACGCCGCCTGGGCCTTCGCGGCCGCGCGCGCGCGCTGGAGCGCCGCGAAC
>JBFFWJ010000256.1:0-5625 GCA_041570315.1 Longimicrobiales bacterium
ACGCGAGCGGTGGGCGGGCCCACATCTTACTTCCGGACCGGCCGGATCGTCACCGTTCGCAGGAGGGTCCGCGCGCCGGCCTTCCCTGGCGGCCCGGCCCGATGTAGTCTGGCCAACCCCCACTCGCTCCCTGAGGAGGACAGGTGGCTGGCAAGTTCGAGGTGTTCAAGGACAAGGCGGGCGAGTTTCGGTTCCGCCTCAAGGCCCGCAACGGCGAGACCGTGCTGGCCAGCGAGGGCTACAAGTCGAAGGCGAGCGCCCTCAACGGCATCGAATCGGTGAAGAAGAACTCCGGAGACGCGGCGCGCTTCGAATCCCATACCACGTCGGCCGGCAACTTCCGCTTCAGGCTCAAGGCGAAGAACAGCCAGGTGATCGGGACCAGCGAGAGCTACAAGACCGCTGCGGCCCGAGCCAACGGGATTAAGGCGGTCGCGCGGGCGGCCGACGGCGCCAAGACGGAGGACCAGACGGTCTAGCCGACCCCCGTGTTCGACTCCATCGAAGACACCCGAGCGACGCTCGCGGCCGAGCGCTACTTCTCGGACGAGGGGCTGGCGACCAGCCTCTTCCTGGCGCTCCGCATGAAGAAGGCGCTCTTCCTCGAGGGCGAGCCGGGCGTGGGCAAGACCGACGTCGCACGGGTTCTGTCGCGCGCGCTCGATGCGCCGCTCCTGCGCCTGCAGTGCTACGAGGGCCTCGACATCGGCCATGCGGTCTACGAGTGGAACTATCCGCGCCAGCTGCTCGAGATCCAGGCGCGGGGAGGCTCGGAGGCGGTCGACGACATCTTCTCGGAGGAGTTCCTCCTGCGCCGGCCGCTCCTGCAGGCGATCGACTCGAGCCACCGCAAGGCGCCGGTGCTGCTCATCGACGAGCTCGACCGGGCCGACGAGGAGTTCGAGTCGTTCCTGCTCGAGCTGCTCGACGACTTCCAGATCACGATCCCCGAGCTCGGCACCTTCCGGGCGGAGCACCCGCCGGTGACGGTCATCACGTCGAACCGCACGCGCGAGATCCACGACGCGCTCAAGCGGCGCTGCATCTATCACTGGATCGACTACCCGTCCGCGGAGCAGGAGCTGCAGATCGTCCGCGCCAAGGCGCCCGAGGCCGACGAGCGCCTGGCCCGGCAGGTGGTCGCCTTCGTCCAGAAGCTGCGGGACGAGGAGGTATACAAGCGTCCCGGCGTGGCGGAGTCGCTGGACTGGTGCCGGGCGCTCACCCACCTGTCGGCCGAGAAGCTGGACCCCGAGACCGTCGACCGGACGCTCGGGCTCCTGCTCAAGTACCAGGACGACGTCGACCTGGTGCGGGGGCGGCGGGCGGCCGCGATCGTCGCGGAGGTCGAGGCCGAGACGCAGCCGGCGTGAGCTCCGGGCGCGGGCGCGGGCGCGTGGAGGCGGGGGAGCTCTCGACGGCCAACGGCGCGTCGAGGTCCGACGGCGCCTCGACGGGCGACGAGGCCGCCGTGGCCGGAGACCCGGCGCGCTTCCGGCTGCTCGACAACCTGGTCGGCTTCGGGCGCACGCTGCGGGCCGTGGGGATCGCCTGCACGTCCGCGCAGATCGCGGACCTGGCCCTGGCGCTCGGCTGGATCGACCTCACCGACCGGGAGGCGGTCTTCCGGACCGCGCGCGCCGTCCTCGTGAAGCGCAGGGAGGACCTGGCGCTCTTCGAGACCGTCTTCCGCCGCTTCTGGAGCGTGCCGGGCACGCACGGCGCTCCGCGAGGACGGACGGCCCGTCGAAGGCCGAGGAGCGCCGAGCAGGGCCGCTTCACGATCGCCACCTACGCCGCGTTCAAGGCTCGCGCGGACATGGACGAGCGCGACGTGGCGGACCGCGCGGGCACCGCGAGCGACGAGGAGCACCTGCGTCGGATGCGCTTCGCGGAGATGACGGACGAAGAGCTCGAGGCGGCCCGCCGCGTGATGACCCGCATGGAGTGGAAGGCGGGGGTGAGGGTCACGCGCCGACGCATGCGCGATCGCTCGGGGCCCGACGTGGACCTGCGCAGGGTGCTGCGCGAGGCGAGCCGTCTCGGGACGGTCCCGCCGGGCATCCCCCGGCGACGGCGGGTCGAGAAGCCCCGGCCGATCGTCGTCATCGCCGACGTCAGCGGCTCGATGGAGCGCTACTCCCGGCTCCTCATGCACTTCTTCCACATCCTGGTGCGGAACGCGCCGGACGTGGAGGCGTTCGTGTTCGGCACGCGGCTCTCGCGGATCACGCCCCAGCTTCGCCTGCGCAACGTGGACCGGGCCATCGACGAGGCGGCGGCCGAGGTGTCGGACTGGGCCGGCGGGACGCGGATCGGCGACTGTCTGGCCGAGTTCAACCGGACGTGGGCCCGGCGGGTCCTGCGCCGCGGGGCCGTCGTCGTCGTGGTGAGCGACGGCTGCGACCGGGGCGACCCGGAGCGGCTCGGCCGGGCGATGACGAGGCTCCGGGGACGGTGCCACCGCCTGGTCTGGATCAACCCCCACGCGGCCCACGCGGAGTACGCGCCGACGGTTGCGGGAATGAGCGCGGCCCTGCCTTATGTGGACGACTTCCTTCCTCTTCGGGATCTGTACTCGTTGAGCGACCTTAATGAGGCGCTCGCCCGGCTCGGCAAGGGGAGTCGGCGTGTCGGGCACCTCGCTGCCCGTCCGCGTCCCCCGGAGGCCGTTCCCCCTCGGGGGGGAACTGTCGTCCGCAACGCCTGACGATGGAGCAGACGCATGAAAGTCAGCGGTGAGTACACCTTCGCCGGATCGCAGGACCTGGTCTGGGGCACGCTGATGGACCCCGAGGTGCTCGCCGCCGTCCTGCCAGGGTGCGAGAAGCTCGAGCTCGTCGGGGACAACGAGTACGAGGGCGCGCTCAACATCAAGGTCGGCCCCGTGCAGGGGAAGTTCATGGGCAAGGTCAAGCTCGACGACCTCGAGGAGCCCGACTCCTACACGATGCACGTCGACGGACGTGGCGCCCCCGGCTTCGTCAAGGCCATGGGCAAGCTGGCCCTCGCGGGCGCCGGCGAGGAGACCGTGGTCAGCTACGAGGGCGACGCCCAGGTGGGCGGGAAGCTGGCGAGCGTCGGGCAGCGCCTGATCGAGAGCTCGGCGAAGGCGATCATCAAGCAGACCCTCGACGGCCTGAACCAGCACGTCGAGGCGCGCGGCGGAGCCGCCGCCGCCGGGGCCGAGGGCGAGCCGCCAGCGGTGGCGAAGGTGGAGAAGCCGACCGAGGCGGAGTTCGCCGCCGCGGTGGCGAAGGAGGTCGCCAAGGAGCTGGTTCCGCCGTGGGCGCGCCTGGCCGGCGCGGTCGTGGCCGCCCTGGTGATCCTGTACCTGCTGTCCCTGCTCGTGAGGTGACCCACCGACGAGCCGGGCGCGGGGCGCCCGGCCGGACATCGACGTTTGCCGCGCACCAGCGGCGAGAGGAGGCGAAGTGATTCCCGGAGAGTTCGAGTACCACGCGCCGTCGACGGTCGACGAGGCCGTGGAGCTGCTGGGGCGCCTGGGCGACGGAGCGAAGCTGCTGGCGGGGGGGCACAGCCTGATCCCGGCCATGCGCTTCCGCCTCGCCGCCCCCGAGCACCTCGTCGACATCAACCGCATCGAGGGTCTCAGCTACCTGCGCGAGGAGGGCGGCCACCTCGCGATCGGAGCGATGACCCGCGAGGCCGACCTCGAGCACTCGAGCACCGTCGCCGAGCGCTATCCGCTGCTCGCCGACGCGAGCAGGCTGATCGCCGACCCGCTCGTTCGGAACCGGGGCACGGTCGGGGGCAACCTCGCGCACGCCGACCCCGCCAACGACCACCCCGCGGTCATGCTCGCCTACGGCGCGACGATGGTCGCGCAGGGGCCGGCCGGACGCCGCGAGATCGCGGCCGACGACTTCTTCGTCGGCCTCTTCGAGAGCGCGCTGGCCCCCGACGAGGTGCTGGTCGAGATCCGGGTCCCGGCCCCGCAGGCCGGCTCCGGCGGGGCCTACCTGAAGCTGGAGCGCAAGGTCGGCGACTACGCGATCTCGGCCGCGGGCGTTCAGCTCGTGATGGACGGGGAGACCGTGCGCACCGCGCGCATCGGGCTCACGAACGTCAGCCCGGTGCCGATGCGGGCGATCGCGGCCGAGGGCGAGCTGGTCGGCAAGACGCTGCTCGACGACGTCGTCGAGGCGGCCGGCCAGGCGGCGGCGGCCGAGTGCGACCCGTCGAGCGACCTGCGCGGCTCGGTCGACTACAAGCGCGACGTGACCCGTGTCCTGGTGAAGCGGGCGATCCGCGCGGCGGCTCGGCGCGCCCGGGGAGGTGCATGATGGCGGACAAGCGCACGATCACCGTCACGGTGAATGGCCAGGAGGTCACGAGGGAGGTGGAGGCGCGTACGCTGCTCGTCCACTTCATCCGTGAGGACGTGTCCCTAACGGGCACCCACATCGGCTGCGACACGACGAGCTGCGGCGCGTGCACGGTGCACCTCGACGGCACCGCGGTGAAGAGCTGCACGGTGTTCGCGGTGCAGGCGGACGGCAGCTCGGTCGAGACGATCGAGGGCGTCGCCAACGGCGCCGAGCTGCACCCGCTGCAGGAGGGCTTCTGGGAGAAGCACGGCCTGCAGTGCGGCTACTGCACGCCGGGGATGATCATGGCGGCCAAGGAGCTTCTGGCCCGCAACCCCGATCCCACGGAGGAGGAGATCCGCTGGGGGATCTCGGGCAACCTCTGCCGGTGCACCGGCTACAACAAGATCGTCGAAGCAGTCCAGTACGCGGCCGCGAAGATGCGCGAGTCGGGAGAGGAGGCAGCCGTATGAGCCACGTCGAAGATCGGGTCCAGGAGATGCATCCGGTTCCCGAGGGTGCGTCGGCGACCGTGGAGACCACCGAGGAGATCCGGGTCACCACGCCCGAGACGGTGTGCGGCATGGGCCACCGCATGAAGCGCAAGGAGGACCCGCGCTTCATCCAGGGCAAGGGCCGCTACGTGGACGACGTCAAGCTGCCGGGCATGCTCTACATGGACATCGTCCGCAGCCCGTACGCCCACGCCAAGATCCTGAGCATCGACGCCAGCGAGGCGCTGGCGACGCCCGGCGTGCTCGCGGTCATCACCGGCAAGGACCTCGAGGCGGCCGGCAACCTGCACTGGATGCCGACGCTGATGTCGGACACGCAGATGGTGCTGCCGATCGACAAGGTCGTCTACTTCGCGCAGGAGGTGTGCGCCGTCGTCGCCACCGAGCGCTACATCGCCGCGGACGCGGTCGAGAAGGTGTTCGTGGACTACGAGCCGCTCGATCCGGTGATCGATCCCTTCGAGGCGATGAAGGACACGGTGATCGTCCGCGACGACAAGGAGGAGAAGACCAACCACATCTGGCACTGGGAGGCCGGAAACAAGGAAGCGACCGACGCGGCCTTCGCCGAGGCCGCGACCGTGGTCAGCGAGAAGATGCACATCCCCCGCATCCACGTGGCGTCGATCGAGACGTGCGGGATGGTGGCGAACTACGACCCGGCCATGGGGAAGATGCAGCTCTACATGACCACACAGGCGCCTCACGCCATCCGCACGGTCTTCGCGCTCGTCTCGGGTCTGCCCGAGCAGAAGATTCAGGTCATCTCGCCGGACATC
>JBFFWJ010000257.1:0-5616 GCA_041570315.1 Longimicrobiales bacterium
AGCTCCGCCGCCCGCCGGATGACGGCCTCGAACTCCCGCCGCGTGAGCGACCGTCCCTCTGCCGGGCTCACGACCTGCTCGGGGCCCCAGCCCTAGAGCGCCTCGACGACCACCGCACCACCCTGGCCGCCGCCGATGCACGCGGACCCGAGGCCGAACGTTCCGCCCCGACGCCGAAGCTCGTGGATCAGGTGGATCGTGATCCGCGCTCCGGACGCCGCGAGCGGATGGGTGATGGCGATCGCCCCCCCGTTCACGTTGGTCTTCTCGGGATCCAGGCCCAGCTCCTTTTCCACCGACTTGTACTGGGGCGCGAAGGCCTCGTTGACCTCGACCAGGTCCATGTCGCCGAGCGTCATCCCGGCCTTGGCGAGCGCCAGCCGGGCGGCCGGCGCCGGACCGATGCCCATGACCTGGGGCTCGACGCCGACGAAGCCCCACGAGACGATGCGGCCGATCGGCTCGAGGCCGTTGGACTTCGCCCACTCGGCGCTCGCGAGCACCGCGCTGGCGGCGCCGTCGCCGATTCCGCTCGCGTTTCCGGCCGTCACCAGACCGTCCTTCTTGAAGTACGGCCTCAGACCCGCCAGCGCCTCCATCGTCGTGTCGGGGCGGATGTGCTCGTCGGCCGCGTAGGAGGTCTCGCCCCTGCGGGTCTTGATCGTGACCTCGGTGATCTCGGCCTCGAAGCGGCCCTCGTCCCAGGCTGCCTTGGCGCGCCGCTGGGAGTTGCACGCGACCTGGTCGGCCTCCTCCCGGGTCACGGAGTACCGCTCGGCGAGCTCCTCCGCCGTCTGCGCCATCGTCAGGTCGCAGTTCGTGTCGAGGAGCGCCTCCCACAGAAGATCCTCGAACTGGGGTCCGGCCGGGCCCAGCCGGAGCTGCTTGCCCCAGCGGGCGCCGCGCACCACGTGCGGCGCCTGGCTCATCGACTCCGTGCCGCCCGTCAGACAGACGTCGGCCTCTCCCAGCACGATCTCCTTCGCACCCTGCACGATCGCCTCGAAGCCGGAGCCGCACAGGCGGTTCACCGTCAGCGCCGGCCGTTCCTGCGGCACGCCCGCCCGCAGCGCGACGTGCCGGGCCAGGTAGATGGCGTCCGCGGAGGTCTGGAGCGCGTTGCCGACGAAGGTATGGTCCACCTGATCGGCGTCGATGCCGGCTGCGGAGATCGCCGCGCGGCTGCTGATCACGCCGAGATCGGTGGCCGAGAAGTCCTTCAGCGATCCACCGAAGGTTCCAAAGCCCGTTCGCTTTCCACTGAGCACGAGCACGTCGCGCGGGTGGCCCTGAGTCGTCATGGAACCTCGTTGCGGAAGTGTTCCCGGGTCCGTGTCCGGGGGGTGGAGCTACCCCACGGGAGACCGGCGGTTCACCCCGGACGGCGCCCGCGGTGCCGGGCGGCGTCCGCCTTCGTCCGCACCTCCGCGATCAGCCACAGGTGACGCCGGTTGTGCGCCAGCAGAAGCTCGAGGCCGGCTCCGAGCGAGAGCCTGAGGAGCGGCATGAAGGGCGATCCGAAGCGGATCCGCCCGAGATCCGCGCCGCGCGCATCGTCGAGCAGGTGCCTCAGGCGCTCCTGCTCCGCCAGGAAGCGGCTCCGCGCCTCCTCGGGATCCGGGTCCGGGTCGGGCGCCATCGAGCGCATCGTCTTCACGCGCTTCTTCGGCGGCGGCTCCATGGCGCGCACCATCCAGCGCGCGAGCCACGGATGGCGGTAGGGGCCGTCCGAAGGCGCCCGGCCCGACGCCCTCGAGGCCCGGAGGCGCTCCTCCATCGCGTGGAGGTACGGGCCGTTCACGAGCGCCAGGTGCGCCACGTGGCCCGCGACCGACCACGACACCGCGTCCGGACGCCACGAGAGGTCGGCCGGGGAAAGCGCCGCGAAGAGCTCGGCGACCTCGGCGCTCTGACGGCACGCCTCCTCCACCAGGAGATCGAGGTCGCCCACGCGGGTCGGGATCAAGGCGCTGCGGTCCTCGCGGCCCTTCCGCGCGCCGGTGCGGCGTGACGCATCCGGGACTCAGCCCTGCGCCTCGGGGCGTGCGCTCACCGCCCGCTCCGCGATCCACGCGCCCACCTCCTCCGTCGACCGGTCTCCGCCTCCGTCGGGGGTTCGCACGCCCTCCCGCAGCGAGGCGACGACGGCCCCGCGCACGCGGTCGGCGGCCCCGGGACGTCCGAGGTGGTCGAGGAGGAGGCCCACGCAGCGAATGGCGCCCACCGGGTTCGCACGCCCCGTGCCCGCGATGTCGGGAGCAGAGCCGTGCACCGGCTCGAAGAGCGCGTGCCGGCCGGGGTGGATGTTCGCCGAGGGCGCCATTCCCAGACCTCCGGTCACCTCCGCTGCCAGGTCGCTCACGATATCCCCGAAGAGGTTGGAGGCCACCACGACCTCGTAGCGCTCCGGCCGCCGTACGAGGTCCATCGCCATCGCGTCGACGTACATCGCGTCCTGCTCGACCTCCGGATAGGCCCGCCCCACCTCCTCGAAGACGCTCCGCCACAAGCCCCCCACGTGGCGCATCACGTTCGACTTGTCCACCAGCGTGACCCGGCGGCGGTCCCGCGAGCGCGCGTGCTCGAAGGCGGCGCGCACGATCCGCTCCACGCCCTTCCTCGTGGCGATGTTCTCCTCCAGGGCGATCTCGTCGGGGGTCCCCTGCTTGAAGCCCCCTCCCATGCCCGTGTACTCGCCCTCCGTATTCTCGCGGAAGATCTCGATGCGCACCGGGCCCGCGATCGACCGCAGCGGGGTCAGCTCCGGAGCGAGCAGCTCGCAGGGACGGAAGTTCACGTAGAGGTCGAGGCGGAAGCGCATGCCGAGGAGGATGTCCTTGGCGTGCTGGTTTCCCGGCACCCGCGGGTCGCCCAGAGCGCCGAGGAGAACCGCGTCGTAGTCCTCGCCGAGGGCTCGGAATTCGTCGTCGTGGATCGTGACGCCGTCGCGGAGGTAGCGGTCCGCGCCGTAGTCGAGCTCGGTCAGCTC
The DNA here is from genome assembly GCA_041570315.1 of Longimicrobiales bacterium. GTDB lineage: Bacteria > Gemmatimonadota > Gemmatimonadetes > Longimicrobiales > Gaopeijiaceae > JBFFWJ01. Next base: position 2,990 of record JBFFWJ010000257.1, read on the forward strand.
CAGCGCCAGCCCCTCGGCCTCGGAGACGCGCTCCAGGACGCGTCGCGCCTCCCGCACGACCTCCGGGCCGATGCCGTCTCCGGGGATGAGGGCGATGCGGGGCATGGTCGCTCGACCTGGTTCGGGTAGCGCGCCGCCCGTCACCCGACCGAGGAGCGAGCGCGGACGATTCCCAAGGATGATCCCCAAGTGTAGTGTGATCCACCTGCCCGTCGAGGGGGCAGCGAGGCGCACCGGACTCGTGCAGAGGCTCGCTAGCGGCGGCGTTCCCGGTCGACGACGACGATGAGGCCTCGGCCCGGTCCGCCGTTGCCCTCGAGCCGATAGGGATACCGACCCGCGGGCGCGTCCTCGAACGACACCACGAAGCGGGCGTCCCGCTGGAGCAGCGGGGGCGAGGCCCACTGGTCCGTCCGGGTCAGGAACTCCCTCGCGGCCTCGGCGAGGCTGTCGGCGTCGAACCGCAGCTCGTGGACCCTCCAATCCCCCGAGATGAACTGCACCCACGCACCGGCGGGCACCGAGTCGAGGGCGGGATCGGCGATCTCGACCTCACCGCCCGTGATCGTCACCGTATGCACCCGGTCCGCATCCGTGAGACCGAGCTCCCCGCGCAGGACCGCGTCGGGAAGGTACTCGGCCTCGGGGGCCCGCTCACACGCCCCCGTCAGGAGCGTCATCAGGACGGCCGTCGAGACGGCGCCCCGGCGGGCGGATTGCGCCCCGGAGCCGCTCACGCGCTGCTCCGCCTCCCGGAGCCGGCCGCCACCCGTGACCCGGCGGCAGCGGCTACGAGCGGACCTCCGTACCGCAGGCGACGCAGAACCTCCACCTCGCCTCGACGTCCTCCCCGCAGCTCTGGCAGGGCACGAGGCTCAGATCGCTCCCGCAGAACGGGCAGTAGTTCAGGGTGTCGCGCTCGGGAAGCCGCGCCCGGCACCAGGGGCAGGGGTCTCCCCCCGAGACGCGGGGGGCTTCGGGAAGCTCGGGCTCGACGAACTCCGGCTGGAGCCCGCCCAGCGGCGGGGCGGTCGCCTCGCCGCCGTCGTCGCGCGGCTCCGACCCGTTGTGAGCCTCGAAATCCTCGGCGCTCGGTGGAACGATGCCGAACTCCTCCGCCCGCTCCGACGGTGTCTGCTCGGCCATCGGGACCGGGACCTCGGCGTCGAGCTCCTCCACGAGGCTGGCGAGCTCGTCGACCGCGGCCGCCGACAGGTCGAGCCGCGACTGGTTGAGTCGCACGTCCACGGCCGCGAACTCCCGGTAGATGCCCGTGTTGGGGTGGGCGGTGTCGAGCTCCGCCCGGATGTCGCGGAGCGCGGGCTCGGACTCCAGCATGAGGAACCCACCCTCGCCGGCGAGGAGCCGCAGCAAAGCGTCCTCGTAGTCCTGGTTCACGGTCACCCCGATGCGATCCCGGTGGGAGCCGTACGGCACGAGGTTCTGATAGATCTCCGCGACCGTGAACGGGCCCGTCAGGTACTCGGGCCTCTGCGTCTGAATCTCCTCGATGAGCGCGCGGTGGAACCGCTCGAGGATCTCTTCCCGGCTCATGCCCGGCTACTCCTCCGTTTCCAGTCGAATGAGACCCGCGGCGGCGGCGGCCCTCAAGAACGACTCGGGGTCGGTGAAGGGGACCTCCACGCCGCTCTGCTCGTGCCACCGCTCGGCGAGTCGGCGCATGTAATGGGTGAGCGTCTCGTGCGAGAAGCCCGCCTGGTCGCGCATCTGGCGAACGATCTGGGCCCAGCTCCCACGGAGCTGGTGCCCGTCGTTCAGGCGAATGACCTGAACGTCCTCGTGCGCGGCGGCCAGCGATCGCTCGAAGAGCTCGAGCTGGCTGGGGTCGTAGAAGCCGGCCGGCGTCGCGGAGCCCATGCGGGACTCCACCTCCGCGAGGAGGCGGTCGATCGGGTCGTCGACATCCTCGAGCTCGTCGAGCCGGCTCGCCCACGGTGCGAGCCGGGCGTCTCCCGCGTCCATGTGCCAAAGCGTCCGCTTCAGCTCGATGAGGCGCCACACGGCCAGAGCGTCCCAGTGCTCCTGAGGGGGCACGCGCTCGAACTCGCGGAGGGCACCCTCCCAATCCCCCCGCTCGTAGAGCAGGTGCGCGAGGTACACCCGGGCCTCGTGCAGGTCCGGGTCCAACTTGAGCGCGCGCCGGATCTGTCGGCCGGCGTCGACCTCGTCGCCGAGCCGATGCAGCGCGTAGCCCAGCGACGCGGCGGCATCGGCGCTGTCCGGCCTGCTGGCCGCGGCCTTCGAGAAGATCTCGCGGCACTCGCCGTACATCGCCGCGCGGTAGAGGGCACGACCCATGGTGAGCATGAGCTCGATGTCGTCGTCGTACCCCATCTCCGCGACCTCGCGGAAGAGCCTCAACGCCTCGTCGCGCTCGCCGAAGCGCAGCAGGGACTCGCCCAGGCCGACGAGCGCGTCCTCGTGGCGCGGATCGAGGACCACCGCCCGCTCGAACGCGTGGCGGGCCCAGGCATACTCCTCGCGGGCGAGGCGGGCATATCCGAGGCCGACGCAGAGCTCGACCGCGTTCGGATACAGAGATAGGCCCTCCTTCAACATCTCGAGGGCGCCGTCGTAGTCGCCGTCGTTGTAGAGCTTGTGCGCCT
>JBFFWJ010000258.1:0-5616 GCA_041570315.1 Longimicrobiales bacterium
GAGTACCCGCATCCGGTCGAATTCCTGAACCTGGAGCTCTTCGGCCAGGACGTCCGGATCGCGTACATGGACGTCGCTCCGGTCGGCCCACCGAACGGGCGCGCGGTCGTGCTCCTGCACGGCGGGAGCTACTACGGATGGTACTGGAAGGAGCAGATCGAGGCGCTTCGCAACGAGGGCTACCGGGTCGTCGTGAAGGACCGGCTCGGGTGGGGCAAGTCCTCCAAGCCGATCCTCCCGTACAGCATGAGCCTGCACGCCTCCAACACGGCGCGGCTCCTCGAGCACCTCGGCCTCCCCGAGGCGGCGGTGGTCGGCCATTCGATCGGCGGCCAGATGGCGACGCGCTTCGCCTTCCTCTACCCGGAGATGACGACGCACCTCGTGACGGTGAACCAGATCGGCCTGACCGACAACCGCGCCGGCCGGGGGTACCGGCCGTTCACCGGAGAGATCGACGCGGACCCCGACCTGCAGCGCGCGTACGAAGCCGCCGTGCGCACGGACACGCGCCGGTACGTGCGCTGGAGGCCCGAGTTCCTGGAGCACCTCCGCATCCGGCACGGCCAGCGCCTCAGCGGCGACTGGCCGCGCCTGGCCTACGTGCGGGCGCTCGGCGGCAACCTGCGCTCGATGGACACGGTCGTCGACGACTGGCCCCACATCCGGACGAGGACACTGATCCTGGGCGGCGAGATCGACGGCCCTGACTTCCCGGCGAACGCTCGGCGCGCGGTGGAGATCCTGCCCAACGCCGAGCTCTTCCTGATCCCCGACGTCGGCCACAACCCGCACGAGGAGGTCCCTGGGATCGTCAACGCCGAGCTGATCCGCTTCCTAGGCACGGATCCCGACGCGCCCGCCGGAACGGGAGGGAGCTGACGGGACGCGGACGGCCCGGGCGCGGCCTTCCACCGCCCGCGCTCGCTCCGAAGCATTGCGAGCGCTCTCCGTGCCCTATGACCGGGGGCGCGGCAGGGCGGACCCCATGAGCGCGCCCGGAGCGCGGTGGCCGCGCCGGTGGAACGTGGGGCGTCGGCCGGACGTATGGAGAAGGAGGACCCCGCTCCCGCGCGGAGCGTGGCCGCAGCCGCACGCGGTGGCGGGGGAAGCGGGGCACGCATGTCGATCGAGCGATGGTTCCGTGCGATCCAGCGGCGCAGGCTGCCGCAATGGCTCGTCGCGTACGCGGCGGCGGCGTGGGGGTGCGCCGAGGCCACTGCGCTCCTGATCGACAACTACGGCGCGCCTCAGCGGCTTCTCGACGCGGTGCTCTTCCTCCTGCTCGTGCTCCTGTTCGTCGTCCTCATCCTCGCGTGGTACCACGGTGAGCGTGGGGCCCAGCGACCGACCAGGGAGGAGGCCTCGCTGCTCGGGGTCCTGGTCTGCGTCGGCTTGGTCGGGACCGTGTCGATCGCGACCGGCAACGACCGCGTGTACGGGGCCGTGCCGGACGGCATCGTCGTCGCCGACCTCGGGGAGCGCTCGCTCGCCGTCCTCCCCTTTCGGAGCACGGTCGACGACCCGGGGCTGACGTGGCTGAGCCGCGGGGTCGCCGAGCTTCTCTCGACGCACCTCGCGCAGGTCGAGGACCTCCGGGTCGTCAGCAGCCAGCGCATCGCCGATCTGATCGCTCAGCTCGGCCTCGAGCCCGACGCGGCGGTCCCCGAGAGCGTCGCGCCGGTGCTGATGCAGGCCGCCGGGGCGAGGCTGGCCGTGCACGGCTCGGTGTTCGGGAGCCCGGGCGACCTGACGATCGCCGCGACGCTCGTCGACGTGGCCACCGGGCAGATCCGGGCGAGCGCGAGCGAGCGCGGGAGCGACGTGATCGCTCTCGCGGACCTGATCGCCTCGGGCCTCGGCCTCGGCATCGAGGCCGGCGATGCGCGGGGCGAGCCGGCGTCGCTCGCCAGCCTCGCGACGGCCGACATCCAGGCCTATCGGGCGTACGAGGAGGGGCGGCGCGCGTCGCTGCGCTACCTGCACGCCGAAGCGGCCGAGCACTACCGGCGCGCCCTGCAGCGGGACTCGACCTTCGCCCTCGCCCGCTTCCGGCTCGCCCTTTCGCTGCACAAGCTCGGCTTCATCTCGGAGGCGGCGGCCGAGGGGAGGCGAGCCCGCTCGGAGCTGGGGCCCGCGTCGGAGCGAGATCGCCTCTTCGTGGAGGCCTTCGACTACTTCGCCACGGACGGGGACACGGCCCGGGCCGTCGCCACCGTGCGCGAGCTCGTGCGCAAGTACCCCGACGACAAGGACGCGCGGATCATCTTCGCGGCACACCTCGTACGACTCCGCGGCGGCGCGGACCCGGAGGCGCGGGCGCTCCTGCACGAGACGCTGGAGCTCGACCCGTCCTACGCCGCCGGCTACAACGTGCTCGCCTATTCCTATGCGGGATCGGGCGATCTCGCCGCGGCCGATTCCTTCAGCCGCCGCTACGTCGAGCTCGAGCCGGATCAACCGAACTCCTGGGACAGCCGGGGCGAGATCCTCGAGCTCGCCGGCCGCGTCGAGGAGGCCCGCGAGGCGTACCGGCAGGCGCTCCGGGTCCGGCCGGACTTCCGGGTCGCGATCAACCACCTCGCGCGCTCCCATCTGCTGGAGGACGACCCGGCCGGCGCCCGGCGAGCGCTCGCGGATCTTCTCGCGTCGCCGCTGGCCGACGTGCGCGTGCGGGCCATGGCGCTCGTGGGAGACACGCATCTCTGGGAGGGGGCGGTCGACGAGGCCGTCGCCGCCTACGAGGGGGCCGAACGGGAGGCCGCCTCGACCGGGCTCGCCGGTCTGCGAGCGTGGCGCCTCCGCGATCTCGTCCGGCTCCGGCTGGCCCTGGGCGACCATGGCCCGGCGATCGAGGCGGCCGACGCGCTCCGCCGGCTCGAGCCGGTCGACGGGTGGTGGATCACGGCCTTGTTCGACTCGCTGGCGTCTCGGGGAGACGTCGCGGGCATGGAGCGGCGCAAGCCGGAGGTGCTGGCCGAGATCTCGGGCGACCCGCTGACCCGAGGCCGGCGAGAGCCGATCTCGCGTCTCATCGATCTGTGGATGGCCCACGGGCTGGGTGACCACGACGAGGTCGTGAGGCTCGCGTCGGGGCTCCGCAGCGACCTGCGGCCCGGAGTCCTCACCGGGTGGCCCGTGTTCCGGTCGATGCTCGAGCTCGGACGGAGCGACGAGCTCCTCCGCGAGGTTCGCGCCTACCGGTCCCCGGACCTCTTCTCCCGCGGACCGAGGTTCCAGCCGCTGCTCGTCCGCTGGGGCCAGTACTTCGAGGCCCGCGCCCACGAGGCGGCCGGCGACACCGCCGAGGCGGTGGCGGACTACGAGGCGCTCGTGCGGGGGATGGGCGACGGCGTGGCGCGCTTTCCCACGCTGGCCGACGCCCCGGCGCGCCTCGAGCGCCTGAGGGCCGAGCCGGGCGGCCGGTAGCCGCTTCCCCGGGGGGGGCGCCGCCAGCCTTCCTCGAGCGTCGCGCCACGGGGTCGTGGACCGCTTGCAGGCCTGGCGCGCGCACCGGATGTTGCCAGCGTTCCCGCCGTGCCCCACGGATGCCCCGAGAGCGGAGGACCATGGTGAAGCGCCGCCGATCGATCGCCGCGAGAGCGGGCTGGCTCGCGCTCGCCGTCCCGGCGGCGTGCGCGCCGGCCGGTGAGCGCGAAGCCACGCGACCCGCGGACGGGAGCACGGCCGCCCTCGCCGAGGCGGTCATCGCGTCCGTCACCGTGGGGGGGCTCGAGCGTCACGCCCGGGCGATCGTCACGCACGAGCGGGCGTCGGGCAGCCCGGGAGAGAACGCCGCGATCGACTCGATCGTCGCCTCGCTGCGCGCCGACGGCGTGTCCGTCGAGGTGCACGCCTTCGACACCTACGCCTCCGACCCCGTCTCGGCCTCGGTGCGCGTCCCCGCCGCGGGTCTCGCGCTTCCGGCCATCACGATGGCCTACTCGGGCTCCGCGGCCGGGCTGAGCGGGCGCCTCGTGGATGTCGGCTCCCTGTCCGACCTGCCGGGCCTCGAGGTCGGCACGGGCGAGCTGCTCGCGCTCGAAGGAGCCGCCGCGCTGGACGGGCTGGACCGCTCCGGCCTGCCCGACCTGCGCGGCGCGATCGCTCTGGTGGAGGGCCAGCCGCGCAACGTGCCCACCGCCGCCCTCGCGCTGCTCGGAGCGGCGGGCGTGGTCTTCACCAACCCGGAGGAACGGGTCAACGACCTCATCGTCACGTCGACGTGGGGCACCCCCTCGCTGCGCAGCTACCACCGGCTGCCCCGCATCCCGACGGTCCAGGTGGCGAAGAGCGGAGGCGACCGCTTGCGCGCGCTCCTGGCCGGGGGGCCGGTCGAGGCCGAGATCGACGCCGAGGTCGCGACCGGCCGCAAGACCCTCCGCCTCGCGGTCTCGAGGGTCGAGGGACCCACGCCGGACGCGCCCTACGTCCTGCTCGGGGGCCACATCGACGCGTGGTACCACGGAGGCACGGACGAGGGCGCCTCCAACGCGGTCATGGTCGAGCTCGCCAAGGCCTTCCACGCGCAGCGGGACCACCTGCGCCGCGGGCTGGTCGTCGCGTGGTGGCCCGGACACAGCAACGCCCGCTACGCCGGATCGACGTGGTTCGCCGACCACCACTTCGAGGAGCTCCGGCAGCGCGCCGTCGCGTACCTGAACATCGACGGGGTGGGCCAGATCGACGCGGTCCGTCTCAGCTCGACGGCCACGGCGTCGATGGACGCGCTCGCCCGGCGCGTCGTGCGGGAGGCGACCGGCCGGACCGAGCTTGCCGGGTCCACGCCCGGCCGCAACTCCGACCAGTCCTTCAACGGGGTGGGGATGCCCCTGCTGCAGTTCAACCACGCCCGCTCCGCCGAGGACGGCGGCTACTGGTGGTGGCACACCCCGGACGACACCTACGACAAGATCGACTTCGACATCCTGAGGGATGACGCTGCGCTGTACGCGCGGGCGCTCGCGCACCTCACGGCGGACCCGGTGCTCCCCATCGACATGGTCGCCGAGGTCGAGGCGCTCGGCGCGCACATCCGGCGCCGCGCCGAGCAGTCGGCGGGCCGCTTCGACCTGGCCGGGCCGCTGGGTCGGCAGCAGGAGCTGCTCGCCCGGGTGCGGGCGCTCGTCGCCTCGCTGCCCGGCCGCGAAGGGCCGGACCTGGACCGCGCTATGCTCGGGGTGCTCCGTCCGGTCTACGGGGTGCTGTACGACCCGGTCGATCCCTTCCACCCCGACCCCGGCTTCGCGGTCGGGCTCCTCCCGGGGCTCGCGCCGGTCACCATCCTCGCCGAGGAGGATCCTTCCAGCGATCGCTACCTCTTCGCCGAGACGACGCTGGTGCGCGAGCGCAACCGGCTGCTGGAGGCGCTGGACCGGGCGCTGGAGGCGGCCGAGGACCTCGAAGCGAGGCTGGCCTCGTGAGCGCCCACGGCAAGATGGCCGTGACGCCCCGGTGCGCGTGCCGCGGCGCACGATCGCTTTCGGGGCTCGTCGCGCTGGCGCTCACGGCGTGCGCAGCGCCGGCGGACGGCCCCGGCTCGCCCGACGCGCTCGACGCGCTGGCCGCCGGGGACTGGCCGAGCTACGGGGGCGACGCGGGCGCGATGGGCTACTC
>JBFFWJ010000259.1:0-5579 GCA_041570315.1 Longimicrobiales bacterium
CCCCGACGGAAGGCTGGAGATGGTCCTCGGCGCGGCGGGATCTCGACAGATCCTCTCTTCGTTGTTGCAGATCGTGAGCCGCACGATCGATCACGGGATGCCGTTCGAGGACGCCGTGGCGGCGCCGCGACTGCACGTCGAGCCACGGACCGGGCCGTACGGCATGCTGACCGCGGAGGCGGGCGAGCGCTTCGCCTGGCCGGAGCTCACCCGGACCCGGCTCGTCCGCTTCGGGTTCATCGTTCTTCCGACCGAGAGGATCGGAACGGTGTCGGCGATCCACATCGACGCCGACGGCGTGGCCACCGGGGTCGCCGACCCGCGCAAGACCGGCTCGGCGGGCAGCCCGCGGGGCGATCGGATCGACGCACCGGCGGCTGGCCAGTGATCGGATCCGCCCCGAGCTCCAAGAACGGGAAGAACTGGTAGGGGCTCCCGGGGAGCTCAGGTCCGCATCGCTCTGCCGAAGCGGCGCACGATCTCGCCGGCCGGCTCGATCGCGTGGACGCCGTCCACGCTCTTCCCGGCCTGCCAGTAGTCCCGGCGGCCCGAGTCGTCGAGCGACGCCCGCTTCAGCTGCCACAGCGATCTCAACGCGTAGATCGTGCGCATCCAGTGCTTGCGCTTGCGCCCGCGCAGCATCCAGCGCGCCAGGGGCCCCGCCTTCAGCCCCGTGCGCTCGATGTACGGCGTCTTGATCACCGACACGGGGACGCCGGTGATGCGCTCGGACAGCACGACGTCATCCGCCCCGGCCTCGACGATCGCGCGCTTGTAGGGCTCCGCGGCACGACATTCGACCGTGGCGATGAAGCGGGTTCCCATCTGCACGCCCGCGTATCCCATGTCCAGCATCTCGACAAAGCGCTCCTCGTTGCCGACGCCCCCCGCGCCGATCACCGGAACTCCGAGATCGACCAGCTCGTCGAGGAGCTCTCTCGGGGATCGCTCCCCCGCGTGACCGCCGGCGCGGTCGTTGACGGCGATCAGGCCGTCGACCTGCGCCTGCATGGCCTTGTCCGCCCACTTGCGCTCGGTCACGTCGTGGTACACGACGCCCCCGACGGCGTGGGCCTGTTCCACGACCCAGCGCGGATTGCCGAGCGACGTGATGAAGAACCGCACGCCTTCCTCCAGCGCCACGTCGACCCAGCGGCGCATGCGCTCGAGGTAGGTCTTCGAGGACTTCTCGATCAGGGCGTTCATACCGATGGGCTTCCCGGTCAGACGCCGCATCAGCCGGATCCCCTCGCGGAAGTCGTGGCCGTGGACGTAGGTCAGCGAGATCGGCTGGAACACACCCAGGCCCCCCGCCTCCGAGACGGCCGCCACGAGCTCTGGGTTCGAGCAGGGGTACATCGGCCCGCAGATGAGCGGGACGTCGATGCCCGCGTGACGGGTGAGCGCGGTGCCGTCGGCGCTCACGCGCCCGCGGGGGCCGAGGGGCTCGGCGGCGGCGCCTCGGAAGGCCCCGAAGGGTCGGCCGCGGGGAGCGGGGCGAGCCGCCAGCGCGCCCGCACGACCGCGACCGTGTCGCCCGTCGCGTCCCGGATGCGCGCCTCGACCTCGTAGTCCTCGGCAAGGGTGACCCGAGGCACGTCGCACACGGCCTCCGCCTCCAGCACGCCGCGCGCCTTCTTGAGATACCGGGTCTCGATCCCGGTCAGGATGCCGCGCACGGTCGGCGGCAGCGCGCCCACGAGGGCCAGCCCGGTGGAGAGCTCGCCCAGGTTCGCGAGCGCGATCGCGTGCACGGAGCGGAGATGGTTGCGCACCGCTCTGCGGTCCCGCATGCGGACGCGGACGTGTCCCGGATCGAGTTGCTCGACCCTGGCCCGGATGGAGGCGGTGTAGGGGACCATGAGGCCCAGCAGGCGGCTGAACAGCCAGCGGCCCCCGGGCAGCGGCGCGAGGCGGCTCCACAGGGCACGGAGCCGGGCACCCGGGGCGTCGAGCGGGCGGGCCATGGCAGTCCGGGGTCGGGGGAGGCCGCCGAGGCGGGCGGGATCGGAAACGGCAACGTAGCAGGCAAAGGCGGGTAGACCCAACGCGGCGCGCGTCCCCGGGGACACCGGGGGCCGGAGCCGTTCGCTCACCGACGTCAGGGAGCCGCACATGTTTTCGTTCGGGCTCTTCCTTCAGGCCGTCGTCGGAGCGATCGTCTGGGCGTTCGCCAACGTCGTCTACTTCGACCTCAAGCGGAAAGGCGTCCGCAACTTCGGCCGGTTCGCCGCGTTCTGGGTCGGTAACCCGCTGACCTGGGTCACCTTCTTCGTCGTCCCGGAAGGCCATCAGCCCTCCTTCGAGGCGCCGCCCGACGACGACGATGCGCTGCTGGCGGTGATTCGGCACGATCGTGCGCTCCGCGAGCGGGTGGGGCCGCGGGATGGAGGCGACGGCGCGCTGGGGGCGTCGAGCGAGAGCTGAGCGGGGCCGACGCGGCCCCCGAGGGAGCCCGGAGGGTCGCGTGCAGGAGGTCGCCGAGCAAACGGAGCGCATCGCGCCGGGCGCCTACCGTCCCTCGCCCCGGGAGCTGGGCCGGCTGATCCGCTTCGCCCTGCCGATCGCGGTGGTGCAGGTGGGGCTGATGGCGATGGGGGCGGTCGATACCGTCATGGTCGGACGGGTCTCCCCGGCCGACCTGGCCGCCGTCGCGATCGGAAACCTGTACTTCTTCGGGATCGCGGTCTTCGGCATGGGCGTTCTCTTCGCCCTCGACCCGGTGGTGTCGCAGGCGGTCGGAGCCAACGACGCCGCGGGGATCGCTCGCGGCGTGCAGCGGGGGTTCGTGATGGCGCTCGGCCTCACGCTGCTGGCGACGATGCTCCTCCTTCCCGCCGGGCCCTTTCTCACCTTCGCGCGCCAGCCGGACGAGGTCGTCCCCGTCGCGGCCGCGTACGCGCACGGGATGATCGCGGGGGTCTTCCCCTTCTACGGCTTCATCGTGCTGCGCCAGAGCCTCCTGGCGATGGGTCGCGTGCGCGAGATCGTCGTGACCGTCGTGGCGGCCAACGTCGTCAACTTCGCCCTGAACTGGGTGCTCGTCTTCGGCAACCTGGGCGCTCCGCGCCTCGGCGCCGTGGGCTCGGCGTGGGGGACGAGCGCCAGCCGCTGGTTCATGCTCTTCGCGCTGTTCGCGCTGGGCTGGCGCTCGATGGGCGCGTCCCTGCGTGCCCCGAGGCGCGACGCGTGGCGCTTCGGCCCGCTCGTGCGGGTGCTGCGCGTGGGCGGGCCGATCGGCGCGCAGCAGTTCCTCGAGTTCGGGGTCTTCGGTGCAGCCGGGCTGCTGATGGGGTGGATGGGCACGATCGCCGTGGCCAGCCACCAGGTCGCGCTGCAGCTCGCGGCGCTGACCTTCATGGTCCCCGTCGGCGTGGCGCAGGCCACCAGCGTGACGGTAGGCCAGGCCGTGGGGCGCGGCGATCCCGAAGGGGCCCGTCGGGCGGTCGGGGCGGGGCTCCTCACGGGAGTCGGCTTCATGACGCTGACGGCGATCCTCTTCCTCTCCCTGCCCGAGGCGCTGTCGGGCCTCTTCAGCGACGACGCGCAAGTGGTCCGGACGGCCGCGCTCCTCCTGCCGATCGCCGGCGTGTTCCAGGTGTTCGACGGGGTCCAGGTCGTGGCGGCGGGCGCGCTGCGTGGCATCGGCGACACCCGCGTGCCGATGATCCTCAACCTCGTGGGGTTCTGGCTCGTGGGGCTGCCTCTTTGTGCGCTCCTGGGCTTCGTCGCGGGTGCGGGGCCCACGGGCATATGGTGGGGGCTCGCCGCCGGGATCGGCGTGGTCGCAGCGCTCCTGTCGCTTCGGATCGTGCGGCGCTTCGGCGGCGCCCTGCACCGCCTGGCGATCGACGAGGACGACGCGCCCGGATAGCTTTGCTGCGGATCCCGTCCGCTCTCGGCCTCGTCCATGTCCTTCACCTTCGAGCCCCTTCGCATCCCCGACGTGATCGCCGTTCGTCCCGAGCGTCACGTCGACGACCGGGGCTGCCTGGTGGAGAGCTATCGGAGCAGCGCGTTCTCGACCGCCGGCATCGACGCCACCTTCGTCCAGGAGAACGTGACGCGCTCCCGGCGCCGCGTCCTGCGGGGGCTCCACTACCAGGTCCCACCCAAGGCCCAGGGCAAGCTCATCGGGGCGTTGAAGGGTCGCATCTTCGACGTGGCGGTGGATCTCCGGGTCGACGGGCCCACCTACGGGCAGTGGGTGGGCCGCACCCTCGACGCGGAGTCGGGGGAGCTCCTGTGGATCCCCGCGGGCTTCGCCCACGGCTACCTCGTGCTCTCGGACACCGCCGACGTCGCGTACAAGCTGACCGCGGAGTACGCGCCGGAGCTCGGCCGCGGCATCCGCTGGGACGACCCCTCGCTCGGCATCGCCTGGCCGGTCCCGGACCCGGTCCTGTCGCCCGCGGACCGGGACAACCCGCCGTTCGCCCTGCTGGACAGCCCCTTCAGCACCAGCGAATCGAGGTGAGCCGGCCGGGCCCCCGCGAGGCGACCGAGCATCACATCCGTGTCGAGCGCACGGCCCGCTACTGGACGCTCGGTGAGGTCGCGGGGCCGGGGGGGGACCTCTGGTTCGTGCTGCACGGCTACAAGCAGCTCGCCCGGAGGTTCCTGAGGCGGTTCACGCCGATCGCCCGACCCGGCCGCCTGCTCGTCGCGCCGGAGGCGCTGTCGCGCTTCTACGTCAGCGCCGAGCCGGGCCGTCACGGACCGGACTCCGTGGTGGGGGCGACGTGGATGACGCGGGAGGACCGGCTCCACGAGATCGGGGACTATGTCGCGTACCTGGATCGGCTCGCCGCCTCTCTCGAGGCGGCGCGGCACGACGTCACGGTGCTCGGCTTCTCGCAGGGCGTCGCGACCGCCACGCGTTGGGTCGTCCACGGCGCGGTGCGCCCCCGGCGGCTGATCCTGTGGGGCGACCTGACGCCCCCCGACCTGGACATGGACCGCGCCGCGGAGGCGCTCGCCGGGGTCGAGGTGACGCTCGTGCGGGGGGACGCGGACCCGGCATTCTCCCGGGCCCTGGTCGACGGCGAGCGGGAGCGCCTGGCCCGCCTCGAGCACCGGCTCGTGCTGTACGAAGGTGGCCACGACATCGATGCGCCGACCCTGCGCGGGCTTGCCTCGCGGTGAACGGACGGGACGTGCGAACGGCCTTGCTCGGCACGGGGAGAGGTGGGGCGCCGCGGGGGGCGACAGGGAGAGAGCTTGGAGGAGAATCCGACGGTCGGCTGACCTCGGACGGCTCAGGGACCGAAGTCGTGGGGCAGGGACTGGTCGAAGTCGGACCCGTTGGCCCCGGCACCCGTGCTCTCGTACGATGTCGAAGTCGTCGCCGAGAAGGGCCTCGGGCGTCGCGGTGCGATTACCGCTCTCGCCCCTTCCGTCGCGCTGGGCGCCGTGGTCGCGCAGTGCGGCCCCACCCTCCGCTTGGAGGAGGTTCGGATGATCTGCTCCCGGTGTCGCGCAGCCGCACTGTTGCTGCTCGTATCGAGCCTCTTCGGCTGTACGACGTGGAAGCCCGTGCCCGTGAGTCCCGAGGGCCTTGGCGAGTCGGCAACGGTTCG
>JBFFWJ010000260.1:0-5553 GCA_041570315.1 Longimicrobiales bacterium
CCCGTCCCCGGCCCGTCGCCGTCGGTCCGACCGGGCGGACGAGCCGAAGGATGGGGAGCGCTCCCCGTGCGGGCTCCAGGGGCCAATCGCCCGGGGGCAGGGTCTCGTGCGCGCCCACGACGAGCAGCCCGCGCGGCTTCAGCCGCTCGAGCATGCCTTGCAGGAGCTCGGCCTGCAGCGACGGCTCGAAGTAGGTGAAGACGAGGTTGCGGCACAGGATCGCGTCGAAGGCGCCCGGCGGCATCTCGGTGCGGATGTCCTGAAGGAGGAAGGTCACGCGGGTCCGGAGCGGGGGCTGGAGACGGAGGAGGCCGTCGATGCGGTCGAATGCCCGGGGGATCCACTCCGCCGGCAGCTCCTTCAGGGTGCCGGGCTCGTAGCGCGCGGCCCGCGCGCGCTCCAGGAGGTGTTCGTCGACGTCGGTGGCGACGATCCGCAGCTCGGCGGCAGGCGCCCGTCGGGCGGCGTCCAGCGTCCATGCGAGGCAGAGGCTGTAGGGCTCCTCGCCGGAGGCGCAGCCCGCGCACCAGACGCGCACGGTCCGCTCTCCCCGCGCGGCGGCGGAGCGCGCGAGCTCCGGCAGAAGCGGGTCGCGCAGCGCATCGAACACCGCCCGGTCACGATAGAAGCGGGAGATCGTGATCCGGCACAGCTCCTGGAGGACCTCCCATTCTTCGGGGCTGGTCTCGAGGCGGGCCTCGTACTCGTCGAGGCCCTCGAGGCCGAGCACCCGAAGGCGTCGGGCGACGCGCTTGCGGACCTGGCCGCGCACCTTGCGGAAGCCGGGCCAGCGGAGCCGCAGGCGCGGGAGCACACGCTGGAGGAAGGCGACGAACTCCGCGTCGGGCAGGTACGGGCCGGGGGCGTCGGCCGCGCGCGGCGCGGCGGACGCCGGAGGGGGCGACGCCTTCCTCATCCGGTGACCGTGGTGGTCGCGACGAGCGCCGCCCGCACGGCCTGGATGGCCTCGAAGGTGGCCTTGCCCGCTTCGGTGCCGTCGCGCAACGCCGCGAGCTTGGATTTCAGGGCCCGGCGCTCCCTGCCGGAATAGATGGACGACAGGGCGCTGGTCGCGTCGGCCAGGCCGATGAGGATCGCCGTGCGCTCGTCGACCTGCCCCTCCGACTCCAGGGCCTCGCGGATCCGCTGCACGAGGGCCCGTTCCGGGCCCGGGTCCACGGTAGGATAGACACGGCGGCGAAAGAGGAGGAGGATCTGGTCCTCGGCGGTCCTCAGCACGCCTCGGTGACACAGGGCGCGCGCCACCTTGTGCTTCAGCTGCTTGATCGAGGTGAGGCGGGTGACGGTCGTGGGGGGATCGGCTCGGCGTTTGGCCCGCTGGAGCCGCTCCAGCGCCTCGTCGATCACCGCGTCTCCGGTATGGCGGGAATCCACCACGGTGACCAGGCGGCGCTTGCCTTCGTCGCGAATCTCGACCCTGCCCTCGAGCAGGAGCTCCGCGAAGAGGGCTCCGCCGAGGCCTTGCGCCAGGAGGGCGGTGAAGGCGTTCGTACCTCTCTGGTCGTGCAGCGCCAGAAGAAGTAGCTCCTCGTGGAGACGCAGGGACATGATAGGCGTTCCGGGTTGGTCGCAAGTCTCGGGAGAATGATCGCATGAAGGCGGGACGCCTTCGAACCTTCGGGGCTCGGGCGCTGGGGATGGCGGTCGTGGGCGGGAGCAGGTGAGGCCGCCCGGGGATCGGGTCCTGTACCTGCACGGTCGTGGAGACCGGCCGCCCGCGCCGCCCGGTGACCTCGTCCTGGGGGTGGATTGGCCGGGATCGGTGCTCGCCCCGGTGCTCGACGACGGCTGGCAGGCGCAGAAGTTCGAGCGTCGCGTGGAGCATGTGGCGCGGTGGCTGGAGCGGGCGCGGCTCGCGATCGGCCATTCGTTCGGGGGATGGCTCCTCCTGTGCGCATCTCTGCGACTGCGCGAGGCCGGCGCGGAGGGACCGCCGCTCCTCCTCCTGAGCAGCGTCCTCGGACCAGGCCCGCTGGCCCGTGAGGGGGCGGCCAGGGTGTACTCGACCCCGCCACGATTGGCGTCCGTGCATCGGGCGCTGGGCCTCGAGGCGGGAAGGGGCGCCGTGTTCGAGCCCGGGAGCCTCGAGCTGATCCACGCCACCGACGACGAGCAGTGCCCGGTCCGGGTGGCCGAGCGGCTCGCCGCGCGGTACCGGGTCCGCTTCGTGAGGGGAGGCCACCGGCTCCAGAGCGACCTCGCCCGGAGCGCGGTCGCCGAGGTGCTGGACCGCGATCGGCGCATCCTGGCCCGGATGTGAGCGAGCCCGGGAGCCACGACGACGAGAGCGAGGGCTTCAGCGTCGAGCGCGTGGAGGACGCCCGGGGGGTGGCCCACCCGCTGAAGTGGGCCGACGAGCCTGTCGGGATCTTCCCGGGCTGTCGCACCGAGAAGGACGGGGGACGGCGCTACCTGGTCGTCTCGGGCTCGGCCTGTCCCGTCCGAGCGCTCCACGTGCGCTGGTTCCAGTACACGGGATCCCACCCCGACCACTCGCACTCGTGGCGCAAGGAGACGTGGTGCCGCTTCGAGATCGACTCCGGCGACGAGGGCTGATCCCGGACCGCGCCCGTGACCTTCGCGCTCAGGCCGAGAGCACCTGGCGGAAGACCTCGACCGAGCGCCGCATCTCGTCCATGGTCCCGAGGGAGATCCGGCAGTGCGTCTGCTCCATCGGCGGGAAGTCCCGCCCGACCTGGACACCGTGCTCCAGGCAGGCGTCGCGGAAGCGCGCGGCCGGCATGCCGAGGTCGACGAAGACGAAGTTCGTGTGCGTGTCCGGGGCCTCGTATCCCATGTCGCGGAAGGCCTCGAGCACGTACGACCGGATGCGGGCGTTCTCCGCGCGCTCCTCGGCGATGTGCCGCGTGTCCGTGATCGACGCGATCGCGGCCGCCGCCGAGAGCGCGTTCATGCTGCCGAGGTTCCAGGCCCGCCCGATGCGGTCGAGCGTCTCCTCCTGGCCGATGGCGTATCCCACGCGCAGGCCCGCCATCCCGTGGGCCTTCGAGAGCGAGCGCGTGATGAAGACGCCCGGGAGCTCCATGGCCAGGGAGGCCGCGGTCTTCACCGCGGGGTCGTAGACGTATTCGACGTACGCCTCGTCGATGAGGATGGCGGTGTCGGGCGACGTGCGCTTGACCCGTCGTACGAAGTCCTCGACGGCGTCGGCGGGATGCGCCGTGCCGGTCGGGTTGTTCGGATTGCAGAAGAAGACCATGCCGGCGCCCCGGGCGGCGTCGGCCATCGCCTCCAGGTCCAGGCCCAGCGAGGCGTCGACCGGGACGATCCGCATGTCGGCTCCCATGCGCCGAGCCGTCGACTCGGGGGTGCCGTAGGTCGGGGCCGCGGTCACCAGAGGCCGGTCCGTGCAGAAGGCCTGGGTCCCCCCCTGGAGGATGCCGCCCGACCCCGTGCCGACGAGGACGTTGCCCTCCTCGACCCCGAAGGTCTGCGCGATCGTCGTGACGAGATCCCCGGTATGGTCCGGCGGGTAGCCGCGGCCCATGCGCACGGTCATCGCGTCCTCGATCGCCGCGAACACGCTCCGTCCGGGCCCCCGGGCGTTCTCGTTCGAGCTGATCTTGATGACGTCGTCGGCGAGGAGCGGCCCGCCGGTGATCTCGAACGCCGCCGCCTCGCGGCCGCGACCGGTGATGAAGGGGGCGGAGAGGACTCCGGTGGCGCCCAGGCCGACCGTTCGAACGAACCCGCGACGAGAGATCGACATGACGTGCTCCTTCCAGGGAGGCCCGGACCGGCGGCGACGCTGCCCGCAAACGAGTGCCATGATATGCTCCGCGCCGCGGTTCCGACAGCGACCGTGGCCAGCCGGGCGGAGTCGGCCGGCGTCGGCGAGCCGGGATCCGACGGCGTAGATCCGCCGCCGGCACCCGATCCGCCGCCGGGTTGCGTCGGGTCCGGCAAGCTGGGATGTTGCCCGCGGATCGGGCCTCCCGTGCCGGGAGGCCGCGCTCCCGTCCACCACAGGAGGCGACAGATGTCCCCGAAGCCAGGCCTCGACCGCAGAGCGTTCCTGAAGAGGGCGGGGGCCACCGCCGTGCTCGGGGCCGCGGCCGCCCGGGACGTGGCGGGAGCGGAGCGGCTGCTCGCCGCCGAGCCGCGCCACCTCCGAGGAGCAAGCGGCCTTCAGGTCTCGGGGTTCGACGACGTCTACGACCGCATCGGAACCGACTGCAGCAAGTGGGACGGGCCCATCGCCGAGTACGGTGAGCGCATCGAGGTGGCGATGGGGATCGCGGACCAGGACTTCCGCGCGGCGCCCTGCATCACCCGCGCCCTCGCCGAGCGGTGCGCGCACGAGAACTGGGGCTACTACCGCCGACCCGATTCCTTCGTGCGGGCGGTCGCCGACTGGAGCTCACGGCGCTACGGGCTCGAGATCGATCCCGAGACCGTGGAGCTGACGACGGGCGTCCACTCCGGCCTCATCTACGCGCTGCAGACCTTCGCTCCTCCGGGCTCGCGCGTCCTCATGACCACGCCGGTCTACAGCGGCTTCTACACCGACCTCCGCTTCACCCGCACGGTGGCGGAGGAGTGCCCGATGGAGCTCGTGGACGGGCGCTACCGGATCGACTTCGACGACTTCGAGCGTCGAGCGCGCCGGGCCAACGCCTTCATCCTGTGCAATCCGCAGAACCCGACGGGCAACGCCTGGTCGGCCGAGGACCTGACGCGGATGGGCGAGATCTGCCTCGAGCACCGGGTCGTCGTGCTGTCCGACGAGATCCACTGCGACTTCATGAACCGCGAGGCGGCGTACGTCCCCTTCGCCAGCCTTCCGAACCGGGACGTCGTCGACAACAGCCTGACCTTCAAGTCGGCGAGCAAGTCGTTCAGCATCTCGGCCATGAAGGTGGCCTGGTTCTTCGGCACGAACCCGGATCTCCTCGAGCGCGTCCGGTCCAACTCGAGGGCCGAGCTGAACACGCTCGGGATGGTGGCGACCCAGGCCGCGCTCACCGAAGGGGACGGGTGGCTGGACGCCCTGATCCCCTACATCGACGGCAACCACGACCTGGTGGCCTCCCGCATCCACGACGACGTGCCGATGGTGAAGTACGCCAAGGCGGAGGGGACCTACCTGGCGTGGCTCGACGTCCGCGAGGTCATCGAGGCCGTCGGGGCGAAGGAGACCGCCGCCCGGGAGACGGCGAGCGGGTCCTCGGAGGTCAGCCCGGAGGACGTGATGCGACGCTGGTTCGCCGAGAACGCGGGCGTGTACCTCAACCCGGGCTCCTCGTACGGCCTGGGCGGGTCGGGGCGGATGCGGATGAACATCGCCGCGCCGCGCGCCGTGGTGGCCCGGGCCCTCGACAACATGGCGGAGGCGCTGGCCCGGGTGTAGCACCGGCTGCTGCTCGGGCCGTCCGGCCGGAGGGCTGCCCGGCCCGTCGGGCGGGAGGGCTGCCTGGCCCGCTGACGCCGATTCTCCCCACCGCTCGCTCAGGGGTTGGTCGACTTCCCCGGCCGCGCGGGTCGGCGACCTTTCGTCTGGCACGCGGCGCG
>JBFFWJ010000261.1:0-5547 GCA_041570315.1 Longimicrobiales bacterium
AGCCACCGGTACGAGCTGACGACGAAGTGCACGAGGTGGTTCAACGGGTCGTTGCGAGACAACTCCTCGATGTACCTCCAGTGGTGCCGGAGCCCCGACGAGTTGGAATATCGACAGAGCTCCAGCGACACGAAGGAGTCACCGGCGACCCGATCCTTCGCGTGATAGATGTCTCTCAATGCCTCTGCCCTGCGGCCCACGGCGCCCGCGCTGATGCCCCGCACGAAGGTGGCCAGCCCGTGGTCGGGGTCGATCTCGAGGGCCCGCCTCGTGAGCGCGTCGGCCTTCTCCAGACCTTCCCCGGGGCTCGTGAGGCTCATGTTCACCCTGCTCCAGTGGATCCACGCGGCCGTGGCGAGCAAGAGGGGCCCCTCGCCCACGAGGTCGATGGCCTGATCGACCAACTGCAGGGCGCGGTCCTGAGACTCGGGTGTCCACAGATACATCTCGCTTCGCGCGCGCAGGTAGCAGTCGTACGCCACGGCGTCGTCGATCGGGCGCTCCTTCGCCTTCCTCTCCCCGGTGCCGGTGAGGGTCACCTCGAGCGCCGCTACGATCTGCCTGGAGATCTCCTCCTGGATGCCGAAAACGTCCTCCATGGTTCCGGAGAACTTCTGACTCCACAGCGGCGTGTCCGTCCGCGCCTCGACCAGTTCCGTGGTGACGCGCAGCGCGTCTCCCGTACGCCGAACGGAGCCCGTGACCAGGTGCGTCACGCCCAGCTCGCTCGCGAGCGTCGCGGTGTCCTTGGTCGTGCCCTTCAACGCCATGGCCGAGTTGCGGGAGATCATACGGAGACCCGCGAGGCCGGTCAGGTCCGAAATCACCTCCTCGGTCAGCCCGTCGCTGAAGTACTCGTTGTCCTCGCTCCCGCTGCGATTGACGAACGGGAGCACGACGAGCGCCCGCTCCTGCGGCTCGGGCGCGGAGACCGTGCCACCCTCCGAGGCCACGAGCGCCTTGGCGAAGTCGAGCGCGCTCTCGAAGCGGCCGTCGCGATCCTTGGCGAGCGCCAGCCGAAGCGCGCGCTCCAGTGAAGGGGGAACGTTCGGCCGGAGCTTGGTGACCGACGGCACCGGCTCGGTAACCTGTTTGGCAAGCATGGCGATCAGTGTCGGCCCCGCGTACGGTGGCTCGCCGGCCAGCATCTCGTAGAGCATCGCGGCGAGGCTGTAGATGTCGGAACGGTGGTCGACGTCTTCCTGGCCTGCCGCCTGCTCGGGACTCATGTAGCCTGCCGTGCCGAGAGACGAACCGGTCTTGGTCATGCGTTCGCCCTCCGAGACCTCGGCCGCTCGCGCGATGCCGAAGTCGGCGACCATGGCCCGGCCGCGGCTCAGCATCACGTTGGCCGGCTTGATGTCCCGGTGGATGACGCCCTGGTCGTGCGCGGCTTGGATAGCCTCGGCGACGTCGGAGGCGATCCGAATCGCATCGGCCAGGTCCAGTCGTCTCTCTCGGTCCATGCGGTCACGGAGGGACTCGCCCTCGACGTACGGCATCACGTAGTAGAGCAGCCCGCTGGCCTCACCCGAATCGAAGAGCGGGAGAATGTTCGGGTGGTGCAGCTTGGCCGTGGTCCGGATCTCCGCGAGGAAGCGCTCCGGCCCGAGCGTCGCGGTGAGCTCCGGCTTGAGGACCTTCAGCGCGACGTTGCGGCCGTGCTTCACGTCGTTGGCCAGGTACACCGTCGCCATCCCTCCGACGCCGAGCTCGCGCTCGACGCGGTACCTGCCTTCGAGGGCGTCGTTCAGACGGTCGCTGAGGTCAGACATGGGGCGCCGAAGCTATCGCGGCGCACCGGCAGACGCGACGGCCCTTTCACGACGCCTTCCCGGCGAAGGGGCCGATGCCCGCGAGCCTCCTCCGTTGCGAGATGCCGGGAACGGAGGACCAGGTCTCCCGGCTCTGCGACTTCGAGCCGATTCCGCCGGCGTGCACTTCGCGCCCGGCCACGCCCGCGAGAGCGTGAGCCCCGATGACGAGGAAGCGGGCACCAGCGTCCAGGAGTGCGGCGAGAACGTCGGTCCAGTCGTCGGTCACGCGTCCGTGATCACCCGAACCGGGATATCGTGTCTCGAATAGCTGGGGAACGCCCGACCGCTCAGTCGCCAAGCCCGCTCGGTCAACTCACGGAGAAGGGCGAGCCGCTCTTCGGCGGTCGTGCTGTCCAGCAGGTCATCCCGCGGCTCTTCACCGAGGCGAAGGACCCGCATCGGCGTCCGATCCGTCTTCGGCTTCGTAGGATGGCTCGCCATGCTCCAACCTACTCCCACCCGGATGGTACGGCACGCCCCGTCTCGTGACTTCCTTTCCCAGGCCCGACATCCATGGCCGTACCGAGCTGCTGCTCACGCCTCTCGAGCTCCTCGACGCCCTCGCCAAGCGGGTCCCGCCCCCGCGCGTCCATCGCCACCGCTGTCACGGCGTGCTGGCTCCGCATGCCAGGCTCGGGCCCCACGTCGTAGCCCTCGGGCGAGCCCGAGCTCGTAACGGCGGCGCCAACAGCCGAAGGCGATGTCGCCTCACCCAGCCTGCCTTCCGAGCCCGCCTCCGCTCCGGCCTCACCCTCAAGAGCCCAGCGGCCTCGAAGTCGCGCCGCGAAGCGGGGGCGCTGAGTCTCCCCGCGAGACGATCGAGGATCGCCCCGGAAGGGGCGACCGGAGATCCATCCGCTGGGCCGTCCTGCTCGCGCGCATCTACGACGTGCTGCCGCTGCTCCGCGCCGCCTGTGGCGGCGAGATGCGGATCCTCGCCTTCCTGACCGATCCGCCCGTCATCGCAAGCCGGACAGCGCCGTGCCCGACGGTTTGCGGTCGCCGACCCTGGCTTCCGCACGCGGTACGCATGATGTTGGCGATCGACCCGCTCAACCGGTAGGCGATGAACGATCCAGACCGAGTAGCGTCCCGTGACGACCTCCTGACGCCGAGCCTCCAGGATCATCGTCCGCCCGAGCCGCTCCTGTCCCCGAGGGCGAGCTTCTTCGTCGCGTTCTTCGGGGGGGCGGTCATGGTCACCGTCTTTTGTGCGCTGAACTCGCGCAAGCTCGATCGGATGAAGCAGGACCTGCCGATCTACGTTCTCGGGCTGGCCGCTTTCGTGGCGCTGCACGTCGTGCTGAATCAACTATTTCCCTCGGTCGATGGGTCGTTCGCGGGGTGGGCCGAGCGACGACGGGAGAGCCTCGCGGTCCGGTTCGGGCCGCGCATCCTCGCCATTGGGTTGTGGGCAGGGTACTTCCAGCTCCACCGGTCATACCACCGCGCCATGGATGTGGCGGGGATGGATCCCGAGAGCCCCTGGAAGGCGGTGGCGGTGTCGTGGCTCATCGCCTCCGTGATCGGCATCGCGCTGGGGATGCTGAGCCTGCAGATCTCGTCCGTTCTCACGGGTTGATGTCCGACGCTGGGGAGTACCACACCAAGGCTGCGCTGCTGGTGGAGCGCGAACGCTTCAGCGAAGCGGAGGCGCTCATCGCACGGGGACTCGCGGAGCACCCTTCGGACCCGGGCCTTCTCCGCCTTTCCGCGCTGAACGACTTCCATCGAGGGCGCTTGGAGGACAGCGAGGCGACGATCGCAGCGCTCCTCCACGCCTCTCCGGACGACCCGGGAGCGCGGTACCTGCTGGCGGAGATCCGGATCGAGGAGCAACGGTTGGCGGAGGCGGAGAGACTGGTTCTCGAGCTCCTCCGGGAGGCACCCGAGGAGCCCACGCTCTACCTGCTCTACGCCGAGGTCATGCTTCGGTCGCTCCAAGTCGAGAAGGCCGACCAACTCGCGCGCGAGGCCCTGCGACTCGCGCCCGGGCATGCCGGCGCGCTCGTGATGTCCGTCCTGTGTGGAACGATCCGGGGTGACCAGGAGGAGGCCCACACCCGTCTCGCCGATCTGGTGCGGCACAGCCCCGATCATCGGGCGACCGCGGACACCATCCTCCTGCGGCTTCTGGAAGAAGGCCGGAACCGCGAGGCGCTCGCACTCGCCCGTGAGATGCTTCGGGGCGACCCCGCCGACCAGGGTCTGGTCGACACCGTGAGGTCGCTCATGGTGGCGACTCATCCGACGATGATCCCCCTCTATCCGATGACGCGCTGGGGGTGGCACGGGTCGGCGGCGCTTTGGGTCGGCTTCATCGTCTCGCTCGGTGTGGCGGACCGCTTTCTGGCCGAGGATGCCTTGATGTGGGTGATCGGCCCCTGGCTGGTGTACGTGGTGTGTTCATGGGTGTATCCGCCGCTGCTGAAGCGGCTGCTCACGTAGGGAGAGAGCGGTGGGTGAAGAGCTCGAAGCGCTGAAGGCCCACCTCCTGGTCGATCCGTTCGACCGCGACGCCAGGCGTCGATACGCTCGACTGCTGATGGACCGCCAGCGCTGGGAAGCCGCGTTGGCGCAGTGCGACCTCCTGATCCAGGGGGGCGAGAGCGCGGACCTCCTCGTCGATGCCGCGAGGTGCGCAGCCCGACTCGATCGGCTCGAGGAAGCGGTTGCCCGGTACGGCCGGGCATCGGAGCTCGAGGACTTCGTCGTCGACGCGGAGCTCGAGCGACTCGCGCCGCAGGGGCTCGGAGAGCGACGGGTGCCGGACGCAGTGGGCGGGACCGTCGAGGGCGGTGTCGCGGCTACCGGGCCGACGGAGGATCCGGCCGCGGACGATCAGCGACCGGTCGGCACCGAGGCGGACGTGATCCCCTTTGCGCGGCCGCACGCCCGTACGGTCCGGTTCACCGACGTGGTCGGGATGAGCGAGCTGAAGCAGACGCTGAGACTCAGGATCATCGAGCCGTTCCTGAACCCGAGCCTCTTCGCCCGATTCCGCAAGAAGGCCGGGGGCGGAGTCATGCTGTACGGTCCGCCCGGGTGTGGCAAGACGCTCATCGCGCGAGCCGTCGCCTCGGAGTGCGACGCCCACTTCATCCCGGTTGGGATCAGCGACGTGCTCAACATGTGGATCGGCGAGAGCGAGCGGAATCTCTCGGCCGTGTTCGAAGAGGCGCGTATGCGGCGACCGGCCGTCCTCTTCTTCGACGAGCTCGACGCGCTTGCGTTCGCGCGGTCGAAGGCGCACTCGGAGCACAGTCGCCGGGTCGTGAACGAGTTCCTGTCCCAGCTCGACGGCGTGGCTCAGAGCAACGACGACGTCCTGATCATGGCGGCGACCAATATGCCGTGGGACGTGGATGGCGCGATGAAGAGGCCGGGTCGCTTCAATCGGCCCGTCTTCGTGCCGCCGCCGGATGCCGAGGCCCGGGCGGAGATGTTCCGGGTGAAGCTGCACGGCGTACCCTGTCTCCCGCTCGACTTCGAGGCACTGGCACGCGCCTCCGACCACTTCAGCGGCGCGGACGTCGACGGCGTGATCGACCTCGCCAAGGAGTACGTGCTGACGGAGCACCTCGAGTCCGGGGCGTCGGACGCGGAACCCGCCCTCGGCCAGGAGCACCTGCTCGAGGCCGTGCGCCAGCTTCAGCCATCGACGCTCGATTGGCTCCGTACCGCGCGCAACCTGGTCAAGTTCGGCGGCGCCACCGGGGATTACTCCGAG
>JBFFWJ010000262.1:0-5545 GCA_041570315.1 Longimicrobiales bacterium
GCGCCGGGGGCGGGGGTGGGGAAGCCGCGCCCGCCGGGTACGCCAAGGACGTGCTCGTCGACACCGAGTGGATCGAAGCGCACCAGGCCGATCCCACGGTGCGCATCGTCGAGCTCGGCCCGAACGAAGAGGCCTTCGGCCGGGGGCACCTCCCGGGCGCCTCCTTCCTCCCGCTCGGACGGCTGGCCAACCCCGAGGACCCGATCGCGAGCCAGATCGCGACCGGCGCCCAGGTCTCGGACGCCCTGTCCGAGCTCGGCCTCGAGCGCGATCACACCGTCGTCCTCTACGACCGCCACAGCAACCGCATGGCCGCCCGGGCCTACTGGGTGCTGAAGTACTATCGGCACGCGGACGTGAGGGTCTTCGACGGCGGCGCGCCGAAGTGGGTCGCGGACGGACGGGCCCTGACCACGGAGGTGGTCGGGCACGAGCCGTCCGGGTATCGGGCGGGAGAGGCCGACCCCGACATCCGCACCACGTGGCAGTACGTGGTCGACCATACGGACGACCCGTCCACGCTCCTGTGCGACGTGCGCAGCCCGGACGAGTACCTGGGGCGCGACGTCCGCGCGGATCGGGGGGGACACATCCCGGGCGCCGTCAACGTCGAGTGGACCACCGCGGTGCGCGCCGACGGGACCTTCCGGCCCGCGGGGGAGCTTTCCGAGGTCTACGCCCGAGCCGGCTTCACCCCGGACCGGCAGATCATCACGTACTGCCAGAGCGGCCTGCGCGGCGCTCACACCTGGTTCGTGCTGAGCGAGCTGCTGGGCTACCCGGACGTGCGCAACTACGACGGATCCTGGATGGAGTACGGCAACAACCCGGAGAGCCGGGTCGAGAGCTAGTGGAGCCCCTGCACGGAGTGGCCCACCTTCTTCCCTGACTCCCCTCGACGTAGCTCGGGCCATGCCTTCGGGGCGTCGCCTCGAATCTCAGACCATGTCGCGCGCAACGAGGCGCACCGCCCCCCCGACGTCTTCTTTTTTTTGTTCCGCACCTGCCGCGCTGAGCGTACCGTGGAGATAGCGGGCGTTGCGCGGTTTCGGCAGCGGCCGCGAGGCGTGGCCGCGATCCCGGGGGGGGGCGCCGGCCAGGGCTTCCCTTAGGGGTCGATCCGCTCCGGAGACGCCCCCGTCGCCCTCGGCCCTCCCCCAGCGGACAGGAGGAGCCAGTGGAAGCTCTGCGCGAGGGGCGCACCCCTCTCGTCTTCCTCGTCGAGGACGAGGATGCGCTCCGCACGGTGACCAAGCGCCTTCTGTGCAAGCGGGGCTTCGACGTGATCGAGGCCGCCTCGGCGTCGGAGGCCTACGAGCTGATCGACTCGCACGAGGGACCGATCGACGTCCTGCTGATGGACATCAACCTGCCCGACGGGTGGGGCGCCACCCTGGCCCAGCAGCTTCGGTCGGTGCGGCCCGAGATGGCGGTGGTCTACACGACGGGGTTCGCCAAGTCCGATCCCGTGCTCGCCGGAGCGTTGGCCGACACCCAGCACGTCGTGCACAAGCCGTACACGGGGGACCAGCTCGAGGAGGCCCTTCAGCGCGCGCTCCGCGCGAGCTGACCAGCCGGACGCGACCGGGGCCCGGCGTCGCTCACGATGCCTCGGGTGGGCCCGTCGCACCGAGGATGGATCGTTCGTGCCCCGAGGCGGCTCGGAATGACCGGCTCGTGGCGATGAGCGTGGAGCGGGTGCAGGCCCGCCCGCGAGCCCGGGACCTCCGGGATCTTCCTGGAGGCACGCGGAGAGATCGAGCAGGTCCGGGTCGGGGACCTCGAGGAGGCACGGAGCTTGCTCGACCGGTGACGCTCTGACCATCGGCGTCGCCGCCGTTCCTCTTCCGCACGAGTTCCTCCCTTGAGGGTCGATCCAAGCCGTCTCGCCGTGCTCCTGTGCCTCGTGGCCGCCTGCTTCCCGCCGGGCCGATCGGCTGCGCAGGAAGGCCCGCGGCTGGCCAGCGGGGGACTGTGGTGGGAGGTCGCCGCCGCCGCCGGAGGGGCCCGGTTGACCTGCGGCCTCTGTGACCCCTCACGCGAGCTGGGCCCCGCCGTCGACGTCGCCGTCGGAGCGTATGCGAGACCCGGGCTCCGGGTCGGCGTCGACGCCGGGGGGTGGACCGCCAGGGACGGCGAGCTGCGCGAGAGCGTGTACCGGACGGGCCTCGTCGCGCAGATCCACCCGAGCGCGGGGCGCGGGCTGCACCTGCTCGCTGGGCTGGGCTGGTCGGGGTATCGCTCCGAGGAGTTCGCGTACGACGCCGTCCGCCTGACCCTGGGCGCGGGCTGGGATCTGCCTCTGACCCGGGGGTGGGTCGTGGGCAACCGGGTGGTCCTGGACGGCTCCTCGTGGGCGTCGCTGAGGCGCGGGGGAACCTCGGTGGCGAGCCCGGTCGGCCTGAGCCTCGTTCGCTTCGCCGTGTTCCTGAGGAAGCAATGAACGGGGGCGGGAAAGGCATGCGCGGGCTCGAGGGAGGGCCGATGCCGAAGCGGAGGTCGCGGCCCCGGTGGATCACGCGCGTCGTGACTCTGGCCTTGGCCGCAGGAGGATGCGACTCCGAGGACGCTCCCCTCGTGCCCGAGGTCCCCGACGTGGTGGGAGACGCCGTCGCGTTCGGAACGTGGTCCCCCTCCGGGGGCGACACGTGCACGCCCGAGATCCACGACCGTCACTTCACGGTCGGGCCGGACGGGCTGCGGTATCCGACGTGGCACGCCCCCGTGGACCCGGCCAGCGGGTGCACCTTCGGCCACGAGCACGGACGTGACCCCTCCGACTCCGACCTGCACCCGATCGTGGGGGACGTCCCCTTCGGCTATGCGAACCAGCACCTCGAGGAAGGCGGGTTCGGAGCCCCGCGCCACGAGGACCACGTCGGTCACAAGATCGAGTGGGAGAACGACATCGCCATGACCGCGGGCGCGCCCCTGGCCATCGAGTGCGACCTCCTCGTGAAGCTCCATCAGGGCACCCACTCGCCGGACGCGTACACGAACAACATGCACGAGGTCGCCTACCACATCCGGTGCAGTGACGGCACGGGCTTCAGCGCCACGCTGCTGACGCCGATCGGCGACGCCGGTGAGCTCGTCGTGGGCTGCGACCGGGACGTGCACATCGCGGTCGGGGCCGCGAACCCGCCGATCTCACCCGACGGGGGCGGCAAGCGCGCCATCCCCGACGTGCGCTGCCTCGAGGAGCGCGTGCTCGCCCCCAGCGACGGTCGTCCCCGCTTCGATGCCGCGCTCCGCGAGAGCTGGGAGATCAGCGCCTCGCTGCGCACGGCGAGCGGGCGGACGCTGGTAGCCTTCAACCCGTACTTCCAGGTCATGGACCCGAGCCGCTTCTACGACGACTCCGTGGAACGAGCCCTGGGCCGCCCCGTGGATCTCTGCTACGTCGCCGCGGTTCGGGGCGAAGACCGCTGCGAGGGGCTGCCCCCGGATCCGATCGCCTGGGACGACCCCCGGTCGCCCTTCAAGGGGGTCCGCCGCTTCGTCGACGTGAACTCCAACCGCGTCCGCAACGCGGACGGCCCCCTCGTCTGGTACACGGACTCCTTGGGCAGAAACGGGCGGACGGAACCGTTCCCGGGCTCGATCCGCCAGTGGATCGCGATTCGCGACAACTCGGGCATCGACCTGACCGGCGGGACCATCGGTCGGAGCCGCAGCTACGACGGCCTCGGCGTGCATGCGCCGAACTGACCGGATGCGACCCGTGCGCGGGGTGTGGGCGAGAGCGCTCACCGGCATCGCTGTCGCCACGGCCGGCCTCGCCGCGCCCGGCGAGGCGCACGCCCAGGTCGCGTGGGACTCACCGCGCCTCATCGGGCCGGAGAGCCCGGGAGGGCTCGCGCTCTACTGGCTGCGCTCGTCCGCGGTGGGGGACGAGGTCGACGGGGCGGTGGCGACCTGGGCCCTGCCCGGGCTGGGTGGCTCCGTGATCGTGCGCGGAGGCGTCGCGATCGACGCCGAGGACGAGCTCTCCGGGATGGGGGGCGTGGACCTTCGGGCTCCGATCGCTCGACACACCGACGGGCAGCCGCTCGACGTGGAGTGGCACGCGGGGATCGGTGCCGGCGGTTGGGCGGAGGAGGGGGGATACGTGGTCGTCACGGTGCCCATGGGCGTGAGCGCCGGCCGGAGCTGGACGTCGGGCGCGGTCTGGCTGGCCCCGTACGTCTCACTCGGCCTCGCCCTGGACCTGGCTCTCGGCGGGGAGGCGCCCGAGGACGAGTTCACGGTCTCGCCCGCGTCGGACGTGGGGCTGGACTTCGCGCTCGACCCGGCCCGCCGGGTGATCGTCCGCGTCGCGATGTCCCTCGGGGACCGCCAGGCTCTGGCGGTCGGGTTCAGCTTCGGCGGCGCGCGCTGACGGAAGGTCGGCGCTCCTCGCGCCGGGGGCCCGGATGCCACGCCCGCCCGTCGGCGCCGACGCCCGTGCGCCGGGCGGCCTCGGCCCCCCGATGGCCAATCCGCGCCGGACCCGTCAGGTTGTGCCGCTCGAGCCCTTGAGCGAGCCCCGGCGAGGATGCGAGCCATGAGCCTGCGGAAAGCCTACGACGGCTACACGTCCTTCTCCTATCTGGAGCCCGGCGTCGACTACCGGGCCTTCGACCTGGCCCCCGAGATCGAGCGCGTGCCGTCGTCGCGGGTGGCGCTCACCGAGGAGGAGGAGGAGCGCCTGCGGGATCTCGTGGACCGATGCCTCTTCGTCTCGATGCACGAGCACCTGGGCGTCTTTCCGAGCCGCATCGAGGAAACGCCCGAGTACGTGCGTCACGGGCGCATGGCCACGGCGTTCCGGGGGCTGGCCGCGTCGAACTGGGACGCCGTCTTCGACAACCTGATGGACGGGATCTGCCGCATCCGGTCCTCCTCGGGCTGGCAGTGGGACGACGTGCTCCACGATCTGGGCATGCGGCTGTGCGACCTGGCCCATCAGGACTTCGTCATTCCCTGCCTGCGGGTCCAGGACGTCCAGCGGGCCCACGACGAGGGCAAGGTGGCCTGGGTGGCCACGATGGAGGGCGCGGCGATGATCGAGCACGACCTGGACCGAATCGATCTCCTGCACGGCTTCGGCCTGCGCTCGCTCGGCGTCACCTACTCGGAGTCGAACGCCCTCGGCAACGGCCTCAAGGAGGAGCGGGACGGCGGCCTCACGAAGTTCGGCCGCAAGGCCGTCGAGCGAATGAACAAGGTGGGGTTGCTGATCGACTGCTCGCACTGCGGGGATCGAACGACGCTCGACACGATCGCCTGGAGCGAGAAGCCGATCGTCCTCTCCCACATCGGAGCCCGAGCTCTCTGGGACTCGAATCGCCTGGCTCCGGACGAGGTGCTGGAGGCCTGCGCCGCCAAGGGAGGCGTCATCGGCATCGAGTGCGCCCCGCACACGACGCTCACCGAGCGGCACCGTCGCCACTCTCTCGAAGCGTTCATGGAGCACTTCGAGTACGTGCGCGCGCTGGTCGGGATCGACCACGTGGGGTTCGGCCCGGACACGGTGTACGGGGACCACGTCGGGCTGCACCAC
>JBFFWJ010000263.1:0-5543 GCA_041570315.1 Longimicrobiales bacterium
ATCACCCCGCCGTTGCCCTCACCTCCCACGACCGCACCCTCGCGCTGCATCCTGCGCGCCACGTTGACCTCTCCGACGGGGGCGCGGAGCAGGGGCACTCCGAATGCCTCCGCCACGTCCTCCACGACCTGGCTCGTGGACAGGTTGGTCACGACGGGTCCCCGGGTTCGCTCCAGCACCGTGGCCGCGGCCAGCGCCAGCGTGAGGTCCTCGCCCATCGGACGCCCCTCCTCGTCGACCAGGGAGAGCCGGTCCGCGTCCGGGTCCACGGCCAGCCCGACGTCGGCACCGCTCTCGCGCACGAGCGCGCCCAACCCGGCCAGGTTGGCCGCCGTGGGCTCCGGATCCCGCGGGAAGAGCCCGTCCGGCTCCATGCCCATGCCCACGAGCTCGCAGCCGAGTCGCCCGAGCAGCTCCTCCATCACCGGCCCTCCCGCCCCGTGCACGCAGTCCACGGCGACCTTCAGGCCGCGCTCCCGCACGACGTCCGGATCGACCTGAGGAAGCGACAGGATGCAGCCCAGGTGCCGGTCCCACGCCCCTTCGTCGAGCGACACGGCTCCGAGCGCGTCCCATGGCGCACGGCCGGGGTCTTCGCGCGCCAGGAAGGCCCGGAACGCCTCCGAGCGCTCGGCGTCGAGGAAGATGCCTTCGGCGGAAACGAGCTTCAGCGCGTTCCATTCCGCGGGGTTGTGGCTCGCCGTGACGCAGATGCCGCCGATCGCCGCGTGGTGACGCACGGCCATCAGGAGCGTGGGCGTCGGGACGACGGAAAGGTCGACGACGTCGCACCCCACCGACTGCAGACCCGCGGTCACGGCCCGAGCGAACATCGGGCCCGACACGCGCGAGTCACGCCCCACGCACACCCTCCGTCCGCCCTCCCGCTCCTTCATGTGGGCGCCGAAGGCGGCCGCGATCCCGCACATCAGCTCCGGCGTGAGCGGATCCCCCACCCGTCCCCTGACTCCGGACACGCTCACCATGAGCGTGTCGGGAAGGCGAATCGGCATGGCCAGCTCTCGACGTTTGCGGGAAACGGCATGGGTCCGGCGACCCCGGCCGGCTGACGCGCTTGGGGCGGGCGGGGCGGGAGCCCTTCTCCGTACGAGACGCGCTAGTTGAAGTCTTGCGGCGTCCCTTCGGACGCGTCAACGCATTTCTTCGTGCGCATCCCGTGGCGATCGGATCGAGCCGAGCCCTAGATTCGAGGTCGGCGCGCGACGCCCCTCCTCGCGCGCGGCACCGTCCCCGAACCCCGGAGGACTCCTTCATGGTAGACGAGGCGATGAAACGCCTGGGCTTCGGCACACGCGCCGTCCACGCCGGCGTCACCCCGGAGCCGGTGACGGGCTCCATCATGACGCCGATCTTCCAGACGTCCACCTACGTCCAGCCGGCGGTCGGGGAGCCCCGGGGCGGACGCTACGACTACGGCCGGACGGCCAATCCGACGAGGGAGGCGCTCGAGGAGAGCATCGCCGCCCTGGAGAGCGGAGCGCGAGGGATCGCGTTCGCCTCCGGCCTCGCGGCGATCGAGGCGATCGTCAAGCGGCTCTCGGCCGGGGATCACGTCGTGAGCGAGGAGAACACCTACGGCGGCACCACGAGGATGTTCAACCACGTTCTGAGGCGGATGGGCCTCGACTTCACATACGTCGACACGCGGGATCCCGACGCGATCGCGGCCGCCATCCGCGACGAGACGAAGCTGGTTCACGTGGAGACGCCGACCAACCCCATGATGCGGCTCTGCGACATCCGCCGGGCCGCCGAGCTCGCCCACCGGGCCGGGGCGCTCCTCTCGGTCGACAACACGTTCGCCTCGCCCTACAACCAGCGCCCCCTGGAGCTCGGCGCCGACTTCGCCGTGCACTCCTCCACCAAGTACCTGAACGGGCACTCGGACGTGATCGGTGGGCTGGTCGCGGTTCGGGACGAGGAGCTGGCCGAGGAGCTCCTCTTCATCCGGAAGTCGACCGGGGCCGTGCCCGGCCCGATGGACTGCTGGCTCACGCTGCGGGGCATCAAGACGCTGCACGTGCGCATGCGCCAGCACAACGCGAGCGGCACGGCGGTCGCGCGCTTCCTGGAGGAGCACCCTCGGGTCGACCGCGTCTTCTATCCGGGTCTGGCCTCGCACGAGCAGCACGAGCTGGCCAACGCGCAGATGACCGGCTTCACGGGAATGGTCTCCGCCGACGTCGGGACGCTGGAGCGCGCGAAGGCGCTCACCGAGCACCTCCGGATCTTCGCGCTCGCCGAGAGCCTGGGTGGCGTCGAGTCCCTCATCAGCGTCCCGGCGCTCATGACCCACGCCTCGGTGCCGGAGGAGCGCAGGCTGGCGATGGGCATCACGCCCGGCCTGGTCCGGCTCTCGGTCGGCATCGAGGACGAGGCCGACCTGCTCGCGGATCTCGGGCGCGTGCTGGGGTAGTACTCAGCGCGGGTCCGGGGGGTGAAACCGTGAATCGGGGGGGGTCGTAGGGCCCACCGGCATCGGACGTCCCGGCCGACGGGGCCGGGCACCACGACACGGACGAGGAGCGGGTCATGGTGGACGATCAGGATCGCACGGACGGCCCGGACGGGCCGGCCGAGGATGAGGGCCGGGCCCGGAGCCGTCGCATCCTCACCGACATCGCACCCCACTCCTGGGAGCATCCGGCCGACAAGGCAGCGCTCCAGGCGCTCCGCAGGATCCCGGTCTTCGACGAGGTCCTCAAGAAGATCTTCGGCTTCTTCGGCGAGAAGCCCGTGCGCCTCGCCTTCCAGGCCAACGCCGTGCGGGTGACCGAGAGCCAGTTCGGGGACGTGTACCGTCTCTACAAGCAGTGCCTCAGGACTTTGGACGCGCCCGAGGAGTATCCGCTGTACGTGTCGCAGACGCCCATGGTCAACGCGGGCGCCTACGGCATGGAGAAGCCGTTCATCATCCTCAACTCGGGGACGGTGCGTCTTCTCGAGGACGAGGAGCTCGAGTTCGTCATCGCGCACGAGATCGGTCACATCCTCAGCGACCACGTGCTCTACAAGACGATGACGGTGCTCCTCATCAACCTCGCCAACATGGGCTTCCCCATCGTCGGCCTGGCCGCCCGGGCCGTCCTCGTCGCCCTTCTCGAGTGGTCCCGCAAGTCCGAGCTGTCGTGCGACCGCGCCGGTCTGCTCGGCGTGCAGGACCCCGAGGTCGTCATCCGCACGATGCTCAAGATGGCGGGTGGCGGCACGACGGACGAGACGAGCCTGCAGGAGTTCATCGTCCAGGCGGAGGAATACCGCGAGAGCGGGGACGTGGCGGACCAGGTCTTCAAGGTCCTCAACCTCCTCGGCCAGACGCACCCGTTCTACGTGCTCCGGGTCAGCGAGCTCAGGGCCTGGATCGAGTCGGGCGACTACGACCGGATCGTGCGGGGCGAGTACGCCCGTCGCGGCGAGCCCGATCCGGCGTACCAGGAGGACCTGCGCGAGGCGGCGAGCGCGTACGCGGAGGGCGCCCGCGACTTCCTCGACAGCGTCGCCGACGCGGCCAAGCGGGCCGGCTCGGACTTCCTCAGCGGGTTGAAGCGCTAGCGGAGCGTTTCCTTTGTTTCGGTGCCGTTCGCGCGAGACATCGGAGACGCTCCACGAGGAAGGCGCTGCACGAATCCGGCGCGTCTCGTCGGGCGCGCCACGGTGTCGAGCCCGGTGCCCCTTTTCTTTCCCGACGGGCCGCATAGACTCCGCCCATGAGAATCCTGATCGTGGGCAACGGCGGCCGCGAGCACGCCCTCCTCTGGAAGCTGCGCCGGGACGATCCCACGGCGGAGCTCTTCGCCACCCGTCCCAATGGCGGGATGGCGCCGCACTGCGAGGCGGTCGAGATCGAGCCGGGGGACGTCGAGGCCCTCGCAGGATGGGCGGCGGGACACCGCATCGACCTCACCGTCATCGGACCTGAGGCGCCGCTGGCGGCGGGGATCGTCGACCGATTCGAGGCGAACGGGCTGCCGATCTTCGGCCCCTCGGGCGCGGCCGCCCGCATCGAATCGAGCAAGGCCTACGCGAAGGAGCTGCTCCGGGGCGCCGGCGTGCCGACGGCGGCCCATCGCACCTTCTCGAACCGGGAGGCGGCGGAGCAGTGGGTTCGCGAGAAGGGAGCTCCGATCGTGGTGAAGGCCTCCGGGTTGGCGGCCGGAAAAGGGGCCGTCGTGTGCATGACCGAAGACGACGCGACGCGCACGCTGCGGGCGATGCTCTCCGAGCGGGCCTTCGGCGAGGCGGGCCGCGAGGTCGTCGTCGAGGAGTACATGGAGGGCGAGGAGCTCTCGGTGTTCGCGGTGACCGACGGCGCGGACTGCGTTCTCCTCGTGCCCTCGCAGGACCACAAGCGGGTGGGAGAGGGCGACACCGGGCCCAACACGGGCGGGATGGGCGCGTACGCGCCCGTGACGATCGCCGACGACGCCACGATCGCGGAGGCCGAGCGCGCGATCATCGGGCCGACGCTCCGGGCGCTGGCCGCCGACGGCGCGGCCTTCCGGGGGCTCCTGTATGCCGGGCTCATGAAGACGGCCGACGGGCTCAAGGTCGTCGAGTTCAACTGCCGCTTCGGCGATCCCGAGACCCAGGTCGTGCTCCCCCTCATGGACTCGTCCCTGCTGGAGCTGGTGGCGACCGTGGCGCACGGGGGCTCCCTTCGGGGCCGCTCCGCTCGGCTCGGGCCGGGCGCGGCGGTCACCACGGTCGTGGCGTCCGGTGGGTATCCGGGCCCCTACGAGAAGGGAAAGGCCATCTCGATCCCCGCGGACCTCGAGTCCGAGGAGCTCATGGTCTTCCACGCCGGCACGGCGATGCGTGACGAAGGCCTCGTCACGACCGGCGGACGGGTGGCCGCGGTCACCGCGCTCGCGCCGACGGTCGCCGAGGCCGCCGAGCGCAGCAGGGAGGGTGCGGGGCGCATCGAATTCGACGGGGCCTTCTTCCGCGGGGACATCGGGTGGCGGGAGCGCTCCAGGGATCCCGGCGACGAGGAGCGCGTCACGTGACCGTCGGCACGGCCGGCAGCCCCCCGGACCTCGGGCCGCGGGGGAGCGCCTGACGATGCCCGAGCTGCCGGAGGCGGAGACGATCGCACGGGGGCTGCGGCGCGCCGTCGTGGGGCAGGTCGTCGGCCGCGTGGACGTCCTCAGGCCCGACGTCCTGAGACAGGGCGCGCGCCACTTCCGGACGTCGCTCCGCGGGCGCCGCATCGACCGGGTCGGCCGCCGCGGAAAGAACGTCGTCCTCGATCTCGACGACCGCAGCGTGATCGCGGTCAACCTCGGGATGACGGGGCGCCTCCTGCCGTTCTCCCGCTCACCGCGGCGCGCCGCCCGCCCCACCCACCCCGCGGTGCGCTTCCGCTTCGAGGACGGAGGCCTTCTGGTCTTCGACGACACGCGGCGCTTCGGCACGGTCGAGCACCTCTCCGCGGAGGGTTGGGCCGAGCGGTCGGCCCGGATGGGACCCGAGCCGCTCGCGCCCGGGTTCGGGGCGCGTCAGCTCCTCAGCGGGCTGCGGGC
>JBFFWJ010000264.1:0-5539 GCA_041570315.1 Longimicrobiales bacterium
CCCACGACGAGCGCGACCGCCCCCACGCCGTCGACCCCCCGCACGTCCACGCCGCCCGCGTCGGCGACGAGGATCGGGACGCCGAGCGCGGCGAGCCGGGTCACGCACTCGTCGGCGGTCGCGGAGGCAAGCCCCGCGCGGAAGGCCAGGCCGGCGGACGCCCGCACCGCCTTGGCGCCCCAGGGGTCGACGGTCCCGTCGAGGCAGATCACGCCGTCGAGCCCGAAGGCCACCGCTCCGCGGATCAGCGTCCCGACGTTGCCCGGATCCTGGACGGCGTCGAGCACGAGGAAGCGGCGACCGGCGAGACCCGCCAGCGGGTGGCGGGGCTGCCTGCACACGAGCAGCACGCCCTGGGGCGTGCGGGCATCGGCGACGACGCTCAGCTCCTCGTCGCTCACCGCCTCCACGTCCGACGCCGAGAGACGGCGCCGCAGGGCCTCGCCGGCTCCGCTCGCGCACAGCTTGGGCGAGGTCACGGCGAAGACGACCTCCGCACCGGCGTCCAACGCCTCGGCGACCGCGCGCACGCCCTCGACCAGCACGAGCCCCTCGCGCTCCCGGCTCCTGCGGGCACGAAGTCGGGCGAGGAGACGCGTCCTGCGCTGGCTCAGCGCCACGCTGCGCGCCACCTTGGGGCGCCATGTCTCGTCTCCTTCCCATCGCCCTCACGATCGCCGGAAGCGACTCCGGCGGCGGCGCGGGCATCCAGGCCGACCTCAAGACCTTCCACGCGTTCGGCGTCTACGGGACGAGCGTGGTGACCGCGGTCACGGCCCAGAACACGAGGGGTGTGAGCGCGATCCACCCGATCCCTCTCGCCGACGTGACCGCACAGCTCGACGCCGTCGCCGAGGACCTGCGGCCCGCCGCGCTCAAGAGCGGCATGCTCGCGACCGCCGAGCTCGTGGCCGCCGTGGCTGCGGGAATCCGATCGCACGGCCTCCGGCGCTTCGTTCTCGATCCGGTGATGGTCGCCACGAGCGGCGACCGTCTCCTCGAGGCCGACGCCGAGCGAACGCTGCGCGAGGAGCTGCTTCCCCTCGCCTCGCTCGTGACCCCGAATCTCGCGGAGACGGCGATCCTCACCGGCCGGCCCGTGGAGAGCGTCGGGGACATGGGACGGGCGGCTCGAGAGCTCGTGCGGCTCGGCGCAGCCGCCGCGCTCGTGAAGGGCGGCCACCTCCGCGACGATGCCGTCGATCTCCTGTGGGACGGAACGGACGAGCACGTGTGGAGGCGCCCCCGCATCGACACCCGCCACACGCACGGCACCGGGTGCACGCTGTCGGCCGCGATCACCGCCGGGCTCGCCCGCGGCGACGCGCTGGCTCGGGCCGTGGACCGGGCCACCCGCTACGTCGCCCGGGCGATCGAGACGGCGCCGGGCCTCGGCGGCGGTCGGGGACCCGTGAATCACTTCGCGCCCGTCGACTGAGCGGTCGCGTCCAGCTCGGCGAGGAGCTCGAGGACGAAGTCCCCCAGGCGCAGCCCGGCCACCCGTCCCACCTCCATCACCTCCTCGTGGGAGAGCGCGCCCCCGCCGAGCCCCGTCGCCCTGTTCGTGACCATGGACACCGCGAGGCAGCGGAGCCCGAGGGCCCGAGCGGTGACCACCTCGGGCACGGTGGACATGCCGACCACGTCGGCTCCGAGCCGCGCCAGCATGCGGACCTCGGCCGCGGTCTCGAACGCAGGCCCGAGGACCCCGGCGTACGTGCCGCGGGTCAACGCGATCCCCACGCGCGCGGCCGCGCGCAGCGCGGCCTCCTGCAGCTCGGGGTCGTACGGCGCGCTCATGTCGGGAAAGCGTGTCTCTCCGGGTGCCACCGGTCCCGCGAGCGGGCTCCGGAACATGAGGTTGAGGTGGTCGTCGACGAGCACGAAGTGTCCTGGCTCGAGCGATGGGCGGATGCCGCCGGAGGCGTTCGTGAAGACGAACGTCCGGACCCCGAGCCGCGCCAGTACGCGAACGGGCGCGACCACGACCTCGGTCGGGTGGCCCTCGTAGAGGTGGTAGCGGCCCGCCTGGATCAGAACCTCCCTGCCGCCCAGCGTTCCGTGGACGAACCGTCCGGCGTGGCCGGTGACGGTCGAGGAAGGGAGGCCCGGTAGATCCTCGAAGGATGACGAGATCGGCCGCTCGATGCGGTCGACGACGTGTCCGAGCCCCGATCCGAGCACGAGCGCGACGTCCGGCACGGACGGGAGCGAGCCGCGCAGGCGCTCGACCGCCTCCGTCACGTCCATCGGCCTCTCGCATCCCCGCCCGCGAACGCCACCGCCATCGTCCTTCGCGCCGACGCGAGCGGCCCGCGGGGGCTCAGAGGATCATCCCGGCGACCGTCGCCGTCATGAACGCGGCGATCGAGCCTGCGATCATCGCGCGGAGGCCGACGCGGGACAGGTCGTGGCGGCGCGACGGGGCGATCCCCCCGATCCCTCCGATCTGGATCGCGATGGACGAGAAGTTGGCGAAGCCGGACAGCGCGTACGTCGCGATGATGATCGATCGCGGCTGCAGCTCGTGCTCGCCCGCGAGCGTCCCGGCGAGCTGGAAGTACGCCACGAACTCGTTGAGGACCGTCTTCACGCCCATGAGGGACGCCACCACGGGCGCGTCCGACCACGGGACACCCATGAGCCAGGCGAGCGGCGCGAGCACCCACCCCAGCAGCAGCTCGAAGGTCAGGCCGTTCCATCCCGCCAGGCCGCCGACCCAGCCGAGGAGCCCGTTGAGCATGGTGATCAGCGCGATGAAGGCGAGGAGCATCGCGCCGACGTTCAGGGCGAGATGGAGGCCTTCACCCGCCCCTCGCGCCGCGGCGTCGATGACGTTGACGTCCACCTTCTCGACGCTCACCTCGAGCGTGCCGGCCGTCTCGGGCTGGGCGGACTCCGGGTACATCAGCTTGGCGACCACCAGCGCGGCGGGCGCCGACATGACCGACGCGGCCATCAGATGGCCCGCGATGTCGGGAAAGTACGCCAGCAGAATCCCGACGTACGCCGCGAGGACGCCGCCCGCCACCGTGGCGAACCCGCCCGTCATGACCGCCATGAGCTCCGACATCGTCATGCGGTCGATGAAGGGCTTGATGAGCAGGGGGGCTTCGGTCTGACCCACGAAGATGTTGCCCGCCGCCGACAGCGTCTCCGCGCCCGACGTCCGCATCGTCCGCTGCATCACCCACGCCACGCCACGCACGGCGACCTGCATGACGCCGAGATGGTAGAGCACGGTCATCAGCGACGAGAAGAAGATGATCGTCGGCAGGACGTTGAAGGCGAACGAAGCGCCGGTGCGCGCGACCTGTCCCGGCAGCTCGGAAAAGTCCCCCTGCCCGGCCGTGCCGGTGCCCACCGGCACCGTGTCGTCCACGAGGTTGCCGAAGATGAAGCGTGCCCCGTCCTCGGTGAAGCCGAGGAGCGCGACCACCACGGAACTCGCAGTGTCGAAGACGTCACGGCCAAGGTCGGTCCGGAGGATGAAGAGCGCGAACACGATCTGCAGCGCGATCCCCCACACGACCACGCGCCAGGCCACGTTGGCGCGGTCGATGCTGAGGAGCCACGCGAGGCCGGCGAGGGCGAGCAGGCCCAGAATCGAGCGGAGCCGGAGCAGAAGCGGCGTTCCGAGGGAGCCCTGCGGCACGCTGATGCGAGGCGTCGCCTGGGGCGGCTCGAGCTGGGAGGCCGGAGCGCCCGCCTCCGCCACCGCCTCCGGCGCGGCCAGGGGAGCGCCGGCCGGCGGCGTCGCCCCCCGCGCGGACGCCCATGCGCCGGCCACGATCAGGAGAGCGGCAGCGGTCCACAGCGCCAGAAGGGCCGACGTGGGTCGCTTCATCGGGCGGGGATCCTTGGGTTCGGGAGGCCCTTCGGGTCGGGCGGCAATATCAGGCCCGGCGGCGCTCACCACCACCCACGGTGATCCAGCTCGTGAGGCGCGAGCACCACTCCGCGCCGCTTCGCGTCCACGAGCTTCGGGTTGCGGAACACGAGCACGAGCACGAGACCGGCGAGGAAGCCGCCGACGTGCGCCGCGTACGCGACCCCGCCGCCTCCCGAGGCGGCCGACGCCAGGGAGCCGCTGAGCTGCAGGACCATCCAATAGCCCAACATCACCCACGCGGGCAGAGGCACGACGCGAACGAAGATGATGAAGAAGAAGAGCGTGTACACCCGGGCCCTGGGGTAGAGGACCAGGTAGGCGCCCATGATCCCGCTGATCGCTCCCGAGGCCCCCACCACGGGCATGGTGGAGCCGGGCTCGGACAGGATGTGCGCTGCGGCCGCGATCACGCCCGTCAGAAGGTAGAAGGCGAGGAAGCGGAGATGACCCATCGAGTCTTCGATGTTGTTCCCGAAGATCCACAGGAACCACATGTTCCCGATCAGGTGCATCCAGCTTCCGTGCAGGAACATCGAGGTCAGCAGCGCCTGCCAGGTAAGCCCCCCGAGGCGGCACGGCCCGCCGCTGGCCACGCCTCGGCCCGTGATCTCGGCGGGAATCGCGCCCAGGGCGCACACGGAGCCCGCCAGCGCCTCCTCCGAGAAGCCGGCACCCTGGACGTACCACCACACGCCGACGCACGCCGCGATGACGAGCATCGTGAAGATCGGAACGATCTCGGTCGGGTTGTCGTCGCGCAGAGGGAACACGGTGGGCGCCCGTTCTCAAGCGATGAACTCCCGTACGCGCCGAGGCGCGAGAAGGTCCACCGCGACCCCGACGGCGGCCGGCTCCTGCCACCTTGGCAGCGCCCCCCCGAAAGCCCGCCAATCCGGCGGGCCAAGCGGCGATTCGGAGGCCGTTTGCATCGGCATGGGGATTGCACCCCCGGGCAGCAGCCTTTTCCTACCAATCGGCAGAGGAGCCCATGGGCAAAGTCATCGGGATCGACCTCGGAACCACCAACTCGGTCGTCGCGGTCATGGAGGGCGGAGAGCCCGTCGTGATCCCCAACTCCGAGGGCGGCCGGACGACACCGTCCGTCGTCGCGTTCACGAAGGACGGCGAGCGTCTCGTCGGTCAGGTAGCCCGGCGCCAGGCGATCACGAACCCCGAGAGCACCGTGTTCTCGATCAAGCGGTTCATGGGTCGCAAGCACGACGAGGTGAAGGAGGAGGAAAAGCTCGTCCCCTACGACGTCGACCACGACGCGAGCGGGCGGGTGCAGGTCAAGATTCCGAACGCGGGCAAGACGTTCAGCCCACCGGAGATCAGCGCCATCATCCTCCAGAAGATGCGTCAGACCGCCGAGGACTACCTCGGCACGAAGGTGAGCCAGGCGGTCATCACGGTTCCGGCCTACTTCAACGACGCTCAGCGTCAGGCCACGAAGGACGCCGGCAAGATCGCCGGCCTCGAGGTCCTGCGGATCATCAACGAG
Source organism: Longimicrobiales bacterium (assembly GCA_041570315.1). Classification (GTDB taxonomy): domain Bacteria; phylum Gemmatimonadota; class Gemmatimonadetes; order Longimicrobiales; family Gaopeijiaceae; genus JBFFWJ01. Next base: position 5,394 of record JBFFWJ010000264.1, read on the forward strand.
CCGACCGCTGCCGCGCTCGCCTACGGGCTGGACAAGAAGTCCGACGAGAAGATCGCGGTCTTCGATCTGGGCGGCGGGACGTACGACATCTCGATCCTCGAGCTCGGGGACGGGGTCTTCGAGGTGAAGTCGACGAACGGCGACAC
>JBFFWJ010000265.1:0-5517 GCA_041570315.1 Longimicrobiales bacterium
ACCGACGGCCGCGCGGCGCGATCGCTAGCGCAGGGGCCGCGTCTCGACCCTGGAGACGTGCAGGTTGAGCGCGTGGTTGACCCGGAACCCGAAGACGCCGTCGAGCTCCAGCCGGGAGCGGGGCATCCGGGCCACCTCGGTGTCGTTGACGAGGAACCGCACGCTCTCCGCTCCGGCCTCGACGGCCAGCACGTTGCGGACCGACGACTCGCCCGCACGGTCCGCGAAGGAGCGGATCGAGTTGTGGCTCGTCCACCCCTGGAGCGTCGGGGTCCGGTCGCCCACGCGCTCCTTGATGACGAACTGGCCCCCGTCGCGGACCAGGAAGTAGGTGTAGCGCTGCTCGGGGCCCTCGAGGTCGCGCCCTCCGAGGAAGAGGCCGAACGCCTCCCGCCGTCCCTGCGGATCGAAGAGGAAGACCTCCATCTCGGCCCGGAACGCGCCGGACGCGGTGCTGTCGGGGTGCCAGAAGATCCCCGCGGGCCCGGTGGTCAGGTGCCAGCCCGGGGGCATGGCGACGAACATCTCCAGGTCGGCCTCGGACGCCCCGGGCACGTCGAAGCGGACCTTCCATTCCGCCGGGCGCTCGAGCTCCTGGGTGGAGATCGGGGCCGCGAGGAGGACGGGGGCCGCGAGGAGGACGGGGGCCGCGAGGAGGTAGAGGAGGCGCATGAGCGAGCTCGGCGGCGGGGGTCGCGGCGGCTCGTCCGGGGGTCGAGCCGCGATCGTCCAAAGGTCGAGCGGGCCCGGGGGGGCGTCAATTCAGGGGCTGGCCGCGAGCCCGTCTTGTAGGGCTTATCCCCACTCGGCCCTGCTCCGAATCCCGACTGCCGCGGATCGGTGGCGCCGGTAGGATCAGGGAATGCCGGATCCCGAGGCGCGGCCCCGCGGTGTGCCCTGCCGCGTCTGCGCGCCGGGCTGGCTGCTCACGCTGTCACGTCGCCGTGCCACGGAGGACTCCATGTCCAGGTGCCGATGGATCGTGGGGCTCGCCCTCGCGCTCACCGCGTGCGGGGGAGGCGAGCCCGAGGACGAGAGCGTTCCCGCCGAAGCCGCCCCCATGGCCGCCGAGGCGGCCAACCCCGGGGAGGCGATCTTCAATCGAACGTGCTTCGCCTGCCACTCGATCGGCGAGGGTCCCCGGATCGGTCCGGACCTCGAGGACGTGCACGAGCGCCGCGAGCGCGACTGGCTGATCCGCTGGGTGTCCGATCCGATCGGCATGGCCGCCAACGACCCGATCGGCCAGCAGCTCTTCGCGGAGTGGAACAACGTCCCGATGGCGCCGCAGTTCCTCAGCGAGGTGGAGATCAACCAGGTCCTCGACTACATCGTCGACGTGAGCGAGGGGCGGCTCGCGGTGGTGACCGGGGACATGGGCGTCCCCACGGAGCTCGGCCAGGCCGAGTTCGGGATGGCTCAGGACATCTACTTCAACCGCTGCGCCGGATGCCACGGCACGCTCCGGGCGGGAGCGACCGGGCCCAACATCCAGCCGGCGCGGACCACGGAGATCGGCTCGGCGGCCCTCAAGGCCACCCTGACGCACGGCCTGCCCGGGGGCATGCCGGCGTGGGGCGACGCGGGCATCCTGAGCGAGGACGAGATCAACGTGATGGCCCGCTACGTCCAGATGGACCCGCCGAGCCCGCCGCCGAGGCCGATGAGCGTGATCCGGGACTCCTGGAACCTGATCGTGCCCGTGGAAGATCGCCCCACGAGCCCGGTCACCACCCGCGACTGGGAGAACTTCTTTGGGGTCATCCTGCGGGACGTGGGCCAGGTGGCGATCATCGACGGCTCCACGAAGGAGCGCCTCGCGATCGTCGAGACCGGCTTCGCGGTGCACATCCTGCGGGCCTCGTCCACCGGACGGTACTTCTACGTGGTGGGCCGCGACGGCAAGGTCAGCCTCATCGACCTGTGGCCCGCCGAGCCCCGACTGGTTGCCGAGGTGCAGGGCTGCGCCGACGCGCGCAGCGTCGACGGGTCCAAGTACGAGGGCTATGAGGACCGCTACCTGATCGAGGGCTGCTACTGGCCGCCGCAGTACATCGTCTACGACGGCCTCACGCTCGAGCCGCTCGCGGTGCACGGCGTCGAGGGCGCCGCCTTCGACACCGGGGAGGAGCTCTCCGAGGTGCGCATCGCGTCGATCGTGGCGTCGCACTTCGACCCCGTGTGGGTGATGGGCCTGAAGGAATCGGGCCACGTCGGCGTCGTCGACTACTCGCAGCCCGGTTTCCCGATGGTGTCGAGGATCCCGGCGGAGCGGTACCTCCACGACGGTGGTTGGGACCGCACGGGCCGCTACTTCTTGATCGCCGCGAACCAGCGCAACAAGATGGCGGTGATCGACGTGCAGGAGCAGGAGCTGGTCACGACCTTCGAGACCGGCAGCGTGCCCCACCCCGGGCGTGGCGCGAACTGGCGGGATCCCGAGTACGGTTGGGTCAACGCGACCACGCACATCGGGCAGGGGCTGCTGACGGTATACGGCGCCGACCCCGTCGGCCGGCCCGACGTGGCGTGGCAGCCGGTGCGGCAGATCGAGTTCCAGGGCTCCGGGAGCCTCTTCCTCAAGACGCACCCGAACTCACCGTGGGTCTGGATGGACATGCCGCTCAACAACACGCCGGAGGTCACGCGTCAGACGTGCGTGTACTCCAAGGCCAGGGGAGAGATGGAGCGCTGCTGGACGATCGGCCCGCGAGGGGCCGCGGTGCACTTCGAGTACAACAGGGAGGGAACCGAGGTCTGGGTCAGCCTGTGGGACAGGCAGGGCGAGCTGGTGATCTACGACGACGCCACGCTCACGGAGAAGACCCGGATCACGGGCGACTGGCTCGTCACGCCCACGGGCAAGTTCAACGTGTACAATACGGCGCACGACATCTACTGACCGAGCCTCCATGAGAATCCGATCGTTGGTGGGCGCGCTCCTCGGCGCATGGATCGCGCTGCCGGCAGCCGGGCCGGCGCAGGCGCAGCAGACCACGCTGCACGGCCAGATCAGGCCCCGCCTGGAGTCGCGGGACCCGGGGACGGGTGGTACTGCGGACACCTTCACGTCCATGCGCGTGAGGCTCGGGCTCGACGCGACCCTCTCCTCGGGCCTGTCGGTGTTCATCCAGGCCCAGGACGTGCGGATCTGGGGTGAGGAGCGCAGCACCCTCCTCGACTTCCGCGCCGACAACCTGGACATGCACCAGGCGTACTTCCGCTGGAGGGGCGACGAGCTCGACTGGCTGACTGCGACCGCGGGGAGGATGGAGACGAGCTTCGGCGGTGAGCGCCTGGTCGGGCCCGTGGGGTGGACGCAGCAGTCGCGGAGCTTCGACGGCGTGCGCCTGGACCTCGTGGGCGGGCCGGGCTCGGTCGCGCTGGTGGCGTACACGCTCGCCGATCTCTCGGCGGGCACCGTGGACGAGAACCGTCAGCTCTACGGCGCCTACGCCACCCGGGAGGAGGTGGGCATCGGGGCGCTGGACGCGTACTGGCTCTACGACCGCGGGGCGAGCACGAGCGGGCAGGACACCGACGAGCACGCGATCGGAGCCCGCTACGTTCTCGGCTCGGGGAACGTCGAGGGCCGCTTCGAGGGGACGTACCAGACCGGCACGCGCGGCGGCCGGGACGTCTCGGCCTTCATGTTCGGGGGCCGCATCGGGACGACGCTGGCCGACGGACGGCTGGGCGCCACCCTCTGGTACGACTACCTGTCCGGGGACGATCCGAGCACGCCCGAGGTCGAGGTGTTCAACACGCTCTACCACACGGGCCACAAGTTCTACGGGTTCGCCGACGTCTTCACGAACATCCCGGCCCACACCGGTGGCGCGGGGCTTCAGGACTTCGCGGTCAAGCTTCTCGCCCGCCCGCTCGCCGACGTCTCGGCGGCCGTCGACCTGCACGTGTTCCGGGCGGCCGAGCAGGGCGCGCTGTCGGGCTCGGGCCTCGCCGAGGAGATCGACGTGACCCTCACCCACCGCTACTCCGACAACCTGAGCGTGCAGGCCGGGCTCTCCTACGTGGCGCAGCGCGATCCGCTGGGGGAGATCGGTCGCCTCCTCGAGGATCAGAGGTTCTTCTACGTCATGTTCGACGCGGTCTTCTAGGGGAGCCTCTGCAGGACCCGGTCACGGCTGGCGTGCCCGAGCCGCGCGAACCTGCGCTGACCGCCGCGCAGCGGCCCGACCCCCTCACGGAGTAGTCCGAGCCCGTGCCCGAGCTCCCCGAGATCACCGCCTACCTGGAGGGCCTCGAGCGCGCCATCGCGGGTGACCGCCTGGAGAGGGCCCGCGTACGCTCGCCCTCGCTGCTCCGCACGTGGGATCCCCCGCTGTCGGCGGCCGAAGGGCTGCGGGTCGTCGGCCTGCGGCGGATCGGCAAGCGCATCGTCTGGGAGATGGAGGACGATCTCTTCCTGGTCTTCCACCTCATGGTCACGGGGCGCTTCCGCTGGACGAAGCCCGGCGCCGCGGTGCCGAAGAAGAAGGCCCACGGGGCGTTCGACTTTCCGCGCGGCACGCTCCTGCTGACCGAGCAGTCGACGACGAAGCGGGCGTCTCTGCACGTCCTGCGAGGGGAGGAGGGTCTCGCCGAGATCGACCCGGGCGGGCTCGAGATCGCGTCGGCCTCGCTCGAGGCCTTCGCCGAGGCCCTCGTGCGCGAAAACCGCACGCTCAAGCGTGCGCTGACCGACCCGCGGGTCCTCAGCGGTATCGGCAACGCCCACTCCGACGAGATCCTGCTCTTCGCGCGGCTCTCGCCGCTGCGGACCACGCGCAACCTGGACGACGAGGAGGTACGGCGCCTCTGGGAGGTCACGCGCCGCTCCCTGGACGAGTGGACCCAGCGCCTGCGCCGGGAGTTCGCGGGCCGCTTTCCCGACAAGATCACCGCGTTCCACCCGGAGATGGCGGCGCACGGCAAGTACGGAGCGCCGTGCCCGGTATGCGGCTCTCCCATCCAGCGCATCCGCTACGCCGACCGGGAGACGAACTACTGCGCCACGTGCCAGACGGGAGGGCGCGTGCTCGCGGACCGGGGGATGTCCCGCCTGCTCGGCGACGACTGGCCTCGGACGCTCGAGGAGCTCGAGGAGCTGCGGTCACGATGAGCCGGTTGGGTGCGCGACGGCCCGGCCTTGCCGAGCCCGAGCGGCCGCGGCAAGCTTGCCCCGTTCCAAGTCCAGGCATTCCGTCCACGGATCGCGCCATGTCACGCACGCGTCGGTCGGCTCCGGGAGCGGCCCTAGGTCCGCTCCTCGTCCTGCTCTCCACCACCGCGGGCGCCGCCGCCGCTCAGGCCGACGCCGACCGGCCGGGCCCGTCGCTGGAGGACCTCTTCACGGTCGGGCAGGTCGGCTCGGTCCAGCTGTCGCCGGGTGGCGACGCGATCCTGTACACGGTGGCCGAGGCCGACCTGGAGGCGAACGAGCGGGACACCGAGATCTGGCTGGTGCGACGGGTCGGCACCGCGTGGGACGCGCCCGTGCGGCTCACCCACCATCCC
>JBFFWJ010000266.1:0-5459 GCA_041570315.1 Longimicrobiales bacterium
AGGCCGCGCACCCGCCCACCCTGCTCCACCTGCCGCCGGATGATGCCGAGGTCCACGTCCGCCGTGGCCTTCGTCCAATCCTCGATCTCCAGCTCGAAGCGCAAGTCGGGACGGTCGGAGCCGTAGCGCTCCATCGCCTCCGCCCAGGAGAGCCGGGGAAAGGGCAGCGACGCCTCGAAGCCCGCCACCTCCGAGAGCGCGACCATGAGGCCGCTCACGCACTCGACGACGTCCTCGACACCCACGAAGGAGGCCTCGAGGTCGATCTGTGTGAACTCGGGCTGGCGGTCGGCGCGCAGGTCCTCGTCGCGGAAGCAGCGGGCGATCTGGAAGTAGCGATCGAGGCCCGCGACCATGAGGATCTGCTTGTACAGCTGAGGGCTCTGGGGAAGCGCGTAGAACTCGCCCTTGTGGACCCGGCTGGGCACCAGGTAGTCGCGCGCGCCCTCCGGCGTCGCCTTCGTCAGAATGGGCGTCTCGACCTCGACGAAGCCGAGCCCGTCGAGGTAGTTCCTGGTGGCGAGCACCAGGCGGTGGCGGAGCACCAGGTTGCGTTGAAGCTCCGGCCGGCGCAGGTCGAGCGCCCGGTGCTGGAGCCGCAGCTCCTCGGCAGGGAGCTCGTCCTCGGGCGCGCGGTACACGGGGATCTCGGGCGTCCGCGCCTTCGAGAAGCGCTCCAGCCGGATCGCGCGCAGCTCGATCGCCCCGGTCGCCATCTCCTCGTTGCGCGCGCCCTCGGGGCGGGCCGCGACCGTGCCCTCGACGCCGATCACGTCCTCATGGCCGAGCTCGTGGGCCAGCGCCAGCGATTCGGGCTCCGTCCACTCCGGACCGAACGAGACCTGGACGAGCCCGCTTCGGTCCCGCAGGTCGACGAAGAGGAGCCCGCCCAGGTCCCGGCGCCGGTGGAGCCAGCCCGCCAGACGGAGCGTAGCGCCCTGGTCGGCGGCCCGAAGGCCGCCCACCATGCGCGTGCGGATCTGCGTTTCTTCCCGCCCGTGCGATGCGATCACGTCGCTCCCCTGTTTTCGGCATCGCGCCTGCTCGCGAGCCCGGTCAAGAAGATCCAGCACAGTCCATAGCCCGACACGACCCCGGCCACGTCGGCCACCCAGTCGCCCAGCGAAGGAGACCGCCCCGGCACGAAGCTCTGGTGCCACTCGTCCGACAGGCCGTACAGGATCCCCAGGAGCACCATCGCGCCGTGCGGCAACCGATACCCTCCGTGATGCCGCGCGTGCGCGAGCGTGGCGCCGAGCACGGCGTACGCGCCCAGGTGCAGGACCTCGTCGGGGATCTGCCTCCACAGCCCCCCGTAGCCGACCAGCGACTGGCTGCTCAAGAAAAAAAGGACCGCTGCCCAGGCGGCGGCGGGTCCCCAAGCACGCAGGTGGCTGGCCAAACGGCTGAGATGCGGCACGGTCGCTCGCTGTGACGCCACACGGAACGGCGCGCTAAGTTAAGCGGGCCCCGAACCCGATTCAAGAAACGCTCCATGCCCGAGGCAACCCTCCCCGACCTTCTCTCGCTCGAGCCGCACGAGCTGCGCGCCGCCCTCGCGGAGCACTTCGCGGGCCGTGACCAGCCACCCTACCGCGTGGGCCAGGTCGAGCGCTGGATCTACGAGCGCCTGGCCCGCTCCGTCGACGACATGACCGACCTGCCGCGGGCCGAGCGGGCGGCGCTGCACCAGGGCTTCCGGCTCGCCGAGCCCGAACCCGAGAGCGTCGCGCGCTCGTCCGACGGCACGGTGAAGCACCTGTGGCGGCTCGCGGACGGCGAGCTCGTCGAGTCCGTGCTGATCCCGACCGAGCGGCGCCTCACGCTGTGCGTCTCCTCCCAGGCCGGGTGCGCCCTGGGCTGCACCTTCTGCGCGACCGGGTGGGGTGGCTTTCGACGCCAGCTCACGGCCGGCGAGATCGTGAGCCAATACCGCGCCTCCCGGCGCTGGGCGGAGGAGCACGGACATGGGCCGATCACGAACGTCGTGTACATGGGGATGGGAGAGCCGCTCGCCAACCGCGGGCCGGTCCACGCGTCCCTCACGATCCTGAACCGGGGATACGGGGTCGGCGCGCGACGCATCACCGTGTCCACGGTCGGCGTGGTCCCGGGGATCCTGGAGCTCGCCGACCGCCCGGAGCAGTTCCGGCTGGCGCTCTCCCTGCACGCACCGACGCCGGAGCTGCGCGGTGAGCTGATCCCGCTCGAGCGGCGACACCCGCTTGGGGAGGTGCTCGACGCCCTCGCGAGGTTCGACGAGCGCGGCGGCAAGAGGATCACGTTCGAGTACACGATGATCTCGGGGGTCAACGACGACGAGTCGCTCATCGAGCCGCTCGCCCGCCTCGCCCTGCGCGTGGGGGCCTTCGTCAACCTGATCCCCTTCAATCCCATCCCCTATCGCGACTGGCAGCCGTCTCCACCGGCGCGCATCCGAGCCTTCGCCGAAGCCCTCGAGCGCTCGGGCGCAGCGGTCGCGGTCCGGGAGACTCGGGGCCGGGACATCGACGCCGCGTGCGGACAGCTCCGCGCACACGCGCTCGTCCGGATCGGGACGGGGAAGTCGGGCGGAGGTCGAGGCTGAGGGGACCCCGGGACCGGATCGGTGGGGGTGGGCCCAGGAGGCTCGGCCAGGCCTCGGAGGCGAGAGCTCGAACGGGGCCCGGGCCGCGCGGGCGGGCGCGCGCCTACCGGATCGGGCGCCCGATGCGACCCCAGCGGATCTCCCGGATCGCCGGGAAGGGGCGGTACGAGCCCTTGTTGTAGGAGAAGTAGGTGAAGAGCGCCCGACCCTCGAGCCTCCACGCCTCGAGCGGGCCCCAGTAGCGTGAGTCCAGGCTCTCCTCGCGGTTGTCGCCGAGCATGAAGTAGTGTCCCTCGGGCACCACCAGCGGGCCCCAATCGTCCCGCGTCGGTGCGTAGGTCCGCGGATCGACGCCGTCGACCAGGTGGTCGCGCTGCCACTCCATCCAGGGGTGCGTCTCGTCCCCCCGGTCGGTGTGGACGGCGTAGGGCTCGTCCACGGGGTCTCCGTTCAGGTAGAGCACCCTGTTGCGCATCGACAGGGTGTCTCCCGGAAGCCCGATGAGCCGCTTGATGAGCTTCAGGTCGGGCTCGTGATGGGGGTCGAACACCATCACGTCGAACCGCTCGGGCGAGGAGTAGCCGGGAATCCGGAAGGGCGTTCCCGCGATCTGCGTGCCTACCGCCGCCCGGTTGACCAGGAGCATGTCCCCGACGAGGAGCGTGTTCTCCATCGAGCCGGACGTGATCACGAAGGTCTGAACGAGAAACGTCCGGAGGACGATGAAGAGCACGAAGGCGATCACGAGGGATTTCGCCCACTCGGCCGCCGTGTTCGGCGGGGCCTCTCGCTCCCGGGCTTCCTTCCTCTCCTCGCTTCCGCGCCCCTCTTCGGAGCGACCCGGCCTTCGCTTGTCGCGTTTCGCCATCCTCAACCAGCCTCCGCCCGATTCATCGGCTCAGCCAACCCCGGGGGTCCCACCACGCGCGTCGGGCGGGACCTTCGCGAGCGCTCGGTTCCCCGCCGGGTCTCGTCCACTCGCTCCCCAGCAGTACCGAAACATCGACGTAGAGGTTCGAGTCCGGCTCGCTCCGGACGTTATCGATTCCGAGGACGGCCGCAACGGCCCGGGCCAAGTCCTCGCGTCCGACGCGGTCGATGACCACCGATGCCCGCTCCGCGTCGAAGGAGGGCGCGTTGCCGAAGTCGACGACGTCGAGGCCCCACTCCCTCAGGACGCCCGTGGCCGCGCGCGCCATTCCGGTCACGCCTCCTCCGTTCAGGACCTCCACACGCACGCGACCCCGCGGGATGGAGACGGGCACCGAGCGGACGGTGGCGGGGGCGGCCGGACCCTGGTCGGATACCGCGAGGACGCCGACCCCGACGACCGAGGCCGCGACCGCCAGGCCGGCGACGAGCCGCCGCCTCGTCATGCCCGCTCCCCCGCGAACGCGTTCCAGAACCCCAGGGTGCGCGGGCAGATCCGGGCGCCGCGCTCGACCAGGCTCGCGATGCGCGCCTGCGCGATGAGGAAGACGACCTCGTCGAGCCCCTCGGGCATCCGCCTGCGGAGGGCCGCGCGCCGCTCGACGAGGAAGCTCCGACCAGGCTCGAGGAAGTCCGCGGCGTACAGAGCCCGTCCGAGCCGATCGAAGCCGGCGTCCCCCACCGTGTGGTACGCGACCGCCCGGAGGAGCGGCTCGTCCCGGACCCCTTCCGTGCGGAGCCTGGCCGCCGCCGCGGGCCCGTGCAGGAGCGGTCCCGGAAGCTCGCGGTCCTCGCCCGCGACGAGCGGCCGCAGGAGCCGAGGCTCCTCGTCCCTCAGCGCGTCGTGCAGATAGGCGGCCGCCCGCCACCGTTGCGCGTCGTCCCGGTCCAGGTCGAGGGCCTCCGCCCAGGCGCCGAGCAGCGCCGCGACACGCGCCATGTGCGCTCGACGCTCCTCACCCGCCACGGCCCAGGCCGGGAGCGTACCGCGCGCGGCGTCCACGACGACGGGATGCACTCGACCGTTCCTGGACCGGGGGATCGGGGTCCGCCGACCGGGCCCCGGCACGGGTCGAGACGGCGGAGGGACGACGCACTATGCGAAGGAAGCGGCCGCGAAATCCAGGGCCTTGAAAGCGTCGACCGCCGTGCGCCGCTCCGGTTACCTTGCGGCGATGGCGATCCGCTTCGACTCGGTCCTGGTGCGGGGCCTCGCGCGCGAGCTCGACGAGGCGCTCGCGGGGGCACGCCTGCGGGCGATCCGGTTCGACGGTGAGGCGCGTGACGTGGCCCTGCTCTTCCGGGATCGAACGCTCCTGTGGCGGTTGCGCCCGGACCGTGGCCACCTCCGCCTGAGCGGTCCGGTGTCCCCGGAGTCGACCGATCTGCGCGCACGAGCGCGGATGCGCAGCGTGAGCGCACCACCCGACGAGCGAGTGCTCCGCTTCGAGCTCCGGCCGGAGCGAGCGGGGCAACGATCGATCGAGATCGTCGTCGAGCTCCTGGGCACGCGCAGGAACGCGATCGTGATCGAGGGGCCGGACGCCGTGATCCGCCACGTGCTCGTGCGAAGGGAAGGATCCCGCACGCTGGTCGTCGGGAGGCCCTACGAGAGACCGCGTCCGACGAACCGGGAAGGCGCCGGGGAGCCCACGACGTTGGAACGCTGGCGGGAGGCCCTGGGGCAGGCTCGGCCAGCGGAGCGGGCCAGCCTCATGACGCGGCGCTTCGCCTGGACGAGCCCCCTCAACGCGGCAACGATCCTGGGTGCATCCGCCAGCACGGCCGACGGGTCCGCTCTCGCCGCGGCCTACGAGCGTTGGCGGCGCTTCGCGCTCGGGCCCGACGAGGAGCCCGTCGTCGTCGAGGCCGCCGACGGCCCTCAGCCGTACCCCGTTCCCCTGATCGGGGCCGGCTGGCGTCCCGCGGCCAGCCTGCTCGC
>JBFFWJ010000267.1:0-5439 GCA_041570315.1 Longimicrobiales bacterium
CCAGGCCTCACCCGAGCGGAAGAGCGCGTTCGTCGGGACGGAGAGCACGCTCCGTCCCCTCCACACGACGATCTCGCCCGAGACGCGGTATCCGGTCCCGAGCGTCGGCGGGACGCGTTGGAGGTCGGCGAGGACGTCGACCCGCTGCTCCTCGACCCCGAGCGCGGAGATCTTCGTGTAGCCGACGAGGGTGACCGTGCGGACCGAGCCGTGCAGCATGCCCTCGCCGCCCCAGCCCGTGATCACCACCTCGTTGCCCTCCTGCACCCTCACGGCGTCCTCGGACAGGATGTCCAGCACGATCTCGAGGCCGTCGGCGCCCGCCAGCTCCACGAGCGGCGATCCGGCGAGGACGACGCGCTCGCTCTCGTCGGGCACCCGCACCACCCGGCCGGCGACGGGCGCGCTCACGTTGACCGGGCGGACGTCCTCGTCGGCCGTCTCGGCGCCCATCAGGCGGGCCCGGGCACCCTCGAGGGCCGCCCGCGTCGAGGCCAGCGCGGCCTGGGCCGACTCCCGGCGCTCGTCCGCCACGACGGCCGCGAGCTCGGCCTGCTCCATGCGCTCCCGCGGGATGGCGCCCATCTCGGCGAGCGGACGCCTGCGCTCGACCTCGCGCTCGGCCTGCTGGGCCTGGAGCTCCGCCTCGCGCACGTACGCCTGTGCTTCGAGGTAGCGCGCCTCCGCCGCGTCCACCTCGGCGCGTGCCGTCGCGACGACGCGAGGGTCGTCCGGGGCGGGGTAGAGGCGGGCCAGAAGCTGCCCTTCCTCGACGAGGTCGCCCTCGCGCACGTCGAGGCGGGTGAGGCGCCCCGTGATCGGCGCCGCGACGGTGAAGCGCTCGCGGGCGCGGGTCATGCCCTCGGCCGGAATCGTGACGCTCAGGGTGTCGCGCGTCACCTCGGCGACGGTCACGTCGACGGCCCCGCCGCGCGCGATCGACACCGCCACCACGAGGACGGCGAGCACGCCGGCTGCGATGAGGATGCGCCTCTTCATGAATCACTCCCGCGTCTTGAGCACGGCGATGAGATCCATGCGGCTCAGTCGCCGCCTGACGAGCATGCTGCTCGCGATCGCCGCGATCACGGTGATCAGGGCGGTCCAGAAGTACGTCCCCGGGCTCACCACGAGCGGGATCCGGTACGTCTCCGAGGCCATCGCCGTCACGACAAGGTAGGCCAAGCCGTACCCGATCACCCACCCGAACGGGATCGCGAGGACCGTGATGACCCCCTGCTCCCCGAAGAGGAGCGTGGCGACCTCCTGGCGCGTGAACCCGAGCACGCGCAGGCTCGCCAGCTCGCGTCCCCGCTCCGACAGCGCGATCCGCGTCCCGTTGTAGATGACCGCCACCGAGATGATGCTCGCGAAGCCCACGATGAAGAAGATCGCGATGAAGATGCTGTCCTCGAGCTGGCTCTCGAACGACTCGAGCATCGAGGACGGGGACGCCACGCTCGCGATCGCCGGCGCCGCTTTCAGCTCCGCGTTGACCTGCGCATCGCGGGCGCCGTCCGTGAGCAGGTAGGCACCCGAAGCCCGGGGCCCTTCGTGCGTCAGGCGGCGCAGGCCCTCGGCGTCCATGTAGGCGGACACGCCGAGGAGGTCCTCGACGATGTCGGTGACCGGGATCCGTTCGGTGCGGCGCAGCCCCGTGAGCGCCTCCACGGTGAGCGTGTCCCCGCGGCGCACGCCCAGCCGGTCCGCCAGGTATGCGCTCATCGCGATCCCCCCGGCCGGAAGGGGGTGGATCCGTCCGCTTTCGCTCACGATCCGTCGGAGGCGGGTGTCGCGCTCCAGCCCGGTGATCGCCAGCTCGCGCTCCCGGTGTCCGGCCCGCAGCCGCACGGGCACGGTGTGGAAGAGCTCGACCCGCGTGACCCCCCCGAAGCGCGCCAGGTCGTAACGGACGCCCTCCCCCAGCTCCTGGTTGAAGGAGACCGTCAGGTCCTCGCGCTGGGCCACCGAGAACTGCAGGTCCATCATCCGGTCGATGCCGTCGAACATGAACATCCCGATGACGAGGATCGCGACCGAGAAGGCGACGCCGAGGGAGGACATGAGCGCGCGGACCGGGCGTCGCTCGAGGTTGCGCAGGATCAGCCGGCCTCCGGTCGACAGGAACTCCCCGATGCCGGCGCGCTCGATCCACCCGGGGGTGAAGCGGTCGGGTGGCTCGGGCCGCATGGCTTCGGCGGGAGGCAGCGAAGCCGCGCGCCGCACCGCGCCCGCACCGCCCGCCACCGCAGCGATCAGGCTCACCCCCCCGCCGATCAGGACGAGCGTCCACGACAGGGTGTATTCCAGTGTCGGGAACTTGAAGTACTCGTCGTAGAGGTCGACCATGGCGCCGCCGGTCCACACGCCGCCGACCGCGCCCAGGAGGGTGCCCAGCCCTACGGCCGCCACCGAGTAGCTGAGGTAGTGCAGCCCGATCTCGCGGTTCGTGTAGCCCATGGCCTTGAGCGCGCCGATCTCGGTCCGCTGCGTCGCGATCAGCCGGCTGAGCACGAGGTTGAGCAGGAACGCCGCCACCCCGAGGAAGACCATCGGGAAGGCGGTGCCCATCGTGCGGTTCTGGTTGAGCTCGTCGTTGAGGATCTTGTACGAGAGGTTGTCGGCGCGGCCGTATGCGCCGAGGCCGCCGTACGGGTCGAGGACGCGGTCGACCTCGCGGATCACGCCGACCTCGCTCGCCCCCGGCGAGAGCCGCACCGCGAGGAGGTTGAAGGCGTCTTCCATGTCGAGGTTGGGCCCGAGCACCCCACGGCTCATCCAGAAGACGCCGAAGCGCTCGTCGTCGGGATAGAGCGCACCGGCCGGCACCGCGTAGGATTGGTCGGGCGCGATCGCCGAGCCGACGATCCGCATCTCCCGGCGCACCCCGTTGAGCACCGCCCGGATCGTGTCGCCGACCTCGAGGTCGTTGGCGACGAAGAAGTTCTCGCTGACGAGCACCTCCGCAGCACGACCCGCCCGTACCGTGCGCCCCTCGCGGATGTGCACGGCGTCGGCGTCCGCCTCACCCGTCTCGGGGATCGACAGGAAGAGCCCCTGCCCGGGGGCGTCGAGCCAGGGCAGGTCGAGCGTGGCGAAGGCGGACACGCGCGTCTCGACCGCGGCCACGCCGGGGATCCGTGCGAGCGTCGCGCGCAGCGACTCGGGGGCACGCTCCAGGGAGGACCAGACGTGCGCCAGCCTGTAGTCGCGGTAGTACGCCGAGCGCCCCTTCTCCAGCGCTTCGTACGTGCCGCGCATCGTCACGAGCGTCATGACCGCCGTCGCGACCACGAGGCCGATCGAGATGAGCTGGCCGCGCAGCTTCCACAGCTCACGGAGCATCTTACGGTCGAGCGCGCGGATCCTCACCACTCCACCGTCTCCAGGCTCACGCGCTCTTCGTTGACCGTCACCTCGGCGATCTCCCCGCTGCTCATGCGGATGACCCGGTCACCCAGCCCGGCGATCGCCACGTTGTGCGTGATGATCGCCGTGGTGGTCCCGGTCTCGCGGTTGACCTGGTCGAGGACGCGCAGGACGAGCTTGCCCGTCTTCGCGTCCAGCGCGCCGGTCGGCTCGTCGCACAGGAGGAGCTCGGGCTGCTTCGCCACCGCGCGCGCGATCGCAACGCGCTGCTGCTCCCCTCCCGAGAGCTGCGCCGGGAAGTGGTCGAGCCGGTCGCCGAGGCCCACCAGCTCGAGCGCTTCCTCGGGCTGCATCGGGTCGGTCGCGATCTCGCTGACCAGCGAGACGTTCTCCCGGGCGGTCAGGCTGGGGATGAGATTGTAGAGCTGGAAGACGAAGCCGACGAACTCGCGCCGGTAGCTCGTGAGCTCGTCGTCGTCGGCGTGGCTCAGGTCCAGCTCCTTGTAGCGCAGCGTCCCGTCCGAGGGACGGTCGAGCCCACCGATGATGTTGAGCAGCGTCGACTTGCCGCTTCCCGACGCTCCGAGCAGGACGACGAGCTCCGCGTGGTACAGGTCGAGGTCGACCGAGCGGAGGGCGCGCACCTGGACCTCGCCCATGTCGTAGACCTTCGAGAGGCCCCGCGCCTCGAGGATCGACTCCCTGGTCATCGGTCGTCTCCGACCCCGGGTCCGTGCGTCTGGCGTCCGGGTGCGGCGCACCCGCCTGAAGGTAACCAGGCGGTGGAGCCAGGGGGATCGAGGCCGCGCCCCTGACCGCGGGCGTTCGGAGGCGGCGTCCCGCTCGGCGCGCACGGACTGCCTTGTCGTGCTCGGCGCGCACACGGACGGCCGTGTCTGCCCGCTGCGCACGGACGGCCGTGTCTGCCCGGTGCGCGAGCCCCGCGCTGCTACATGCAGGTGCGCTCGTACGGCTCGGGGCCGGGATCCTCGGCCGTCGGGTCGCCGATCAGGCCGAAGAAGAGGATCGTGCCCGAGAGGCGCTCTCGGATCGCCAGCAGGAAGGGCCGGTCCACGATCAGGCCGTTGAAGGAGGTCGGCCCGATCCCGACCGCGGTCACGGCCGCCGCGCGCGTGCCTTCCTCGTCGACCTCGAGAAACGTCTTCTGCCGCACGAAGTCGATGCAGAGCTGGTCGCCGACGGGGGAGAGCCGCGTGAAGTCGGCGCCGGGGCGGAAAGCCGGATCCATCCCCATCGCACGCAGCGCGTCGTTGAGGAAGGCGTCGAAGGTGAGCGTGAGCTTCGGCATCGACAACACGTCGAGCTCCCGCGCGGCCAGCGACTCGGTGATCTCGCTCCACCGCTGCTCGTCGAGCGTGGTCAGCAGCTCCCTGGCCGTCGTGTCGAACCCCGGCACGACGAGGACCATGGAGAACGCCTCGCCGCCGTAGGGCAGCTCGATCGCCGACCAGTCGGCGCCGCCCCCGACCGGGAACTCGGTGTCCCGGATCGACATCATGGGCACCGACACGACCGTCCCGTCGTCGCGGCGGAAGTCGCCGGGGGTGGTGCGCTCGGGGTCGAACTCCGTCGTCCACGAGCCCTCGAAGAAGATCGCGTTGATGAGGAGCATCACGAGATTCGGGTCGAGCGAATCCAGGATCCGGCCGATGTAGCCGTCGGTGCTCTCTTCGACCCAGCGGTTGATCTCCGCCAGCGTCGCGGGGTCGGAGAAGTCGCGCGACTCGGTGCGTGCCCCGAAGGCGTCGGCCACCGTCCGGAGGAAGCCCTCCAGAACCGGCGCGTCCTCGTTGGACCACACCGAGTTGGCGACGTCGAAGCGCACGGTCGGGTCGAGCGTCGTCAGGAGCTCGATGAGGCCCGAGTACGACGCGTTGATCTCGGCGCGGTCGAGGCCGGCGAAGCCGAGCGTGGTCCGCATCGCCTCGAAGGTCGCGCCGTCGGCGCCGTTGAGCGTCATGCCCAGCGCCATCGAGGCGCTGAAAGGCGACAGGACGACGTTCGCGCGGTCGTCCCGGGCCGCCACCTCGCGCAGCAGGTCGAGCCCGA
>JBFFWJ010000268.1:0-5432 GCA_041570315.1 Longimicrobiales bacterium
CCCCCCACGACTCCGACCGCTCGCTCCAGTCGCGGTACGTCCCGGCCGCCACCTGGTCCTGCACGATGTCGAGCTGCGGGTTCGCCTCCCACAACGTCATCACGCGCTCGGGCTCGTCGTAGGGGAGCGGCCTCAGGAGCACGCCGTTGACGAGACCGAAGATCGCCGTGTTCAGCCCGACCCCGAGGCCAAGCGTGGCCATCACGACCAGGGTGAACCCGGGACTGCTCCGGAGCGTCCGGAAGGCGAAGCGCAGGTCGTCCACGCGATCCTCTCGAAGGGCAGGCGACGGGGCAACATCCCGCTCGCGGAGCCGGGCGCGCAAGCGCGGAGCCGGGCGCGCGAGCGCGCGACCGGGCGCCCACCTGCGGAAGCGCCCCGCGCACCTGCGGATGCGCGGGGCGGCCCCTCCCCTCCCGGGAGGCTCGGTCGGGCGCTCGGGATCAGAACTCGAGCGTCACCTCGTTCGAGCAGACCGCGAACGAGCCCGCCTCGCACACGCGGTAGACGTACGTCGCCGACCCCCGGCTGCCCGTGCGGTCCCGATGCGTCGTCACGCCGGCCGGAACGGTCGCCACCAGGACGCCGTCCCGGTACACGTCGACCGCGGTGGAGGCGCCGCTCCACACGAGGTCGGCGACGTTGCGGCCACGCTCCTTCGACCCGCTCACGCTCAGCGCGATGGGATCGGTGACCGCCACCGTCTGCTGGGTCGTCTCGCTCAGGCCGCCGTCGTCCGTCACGGTCAGCGTCACCGTGTACGTGCCGCCGATCGGATACGCGTGAACCGGGCTCGGCGCGGTCGCCGTGGTCCCGTCACCGAAGTCCCAACTCCACGCCACGACGCTCCCGTCCGGGTCGCTGCTCGCGTCCGTGAAGGCGCACGCCAGGTTCGTGCACGCATGAGTGAAGCCCGCCGTGGGCGGCTCGTTCGGCGGAGGTGGGGGCGGATCGGAGACCGTGACCGCCTGCTGCGTCTCGTCCGTCAGCCCCCCGTCGTCGGTGACCGTCAGCGTCACCGTGTACGTGCCTGCCGCGCCATACGCATGCGTCGGGTTGGGCGCGGTCGTCGCGGTGCCGTCGCCGAAGTCCCAGCTCCACGCCACCACGCTCCCGTCCGGGTCGCTGCTCGCGTCCGTGAACGCGCACGTCAGCTCCGTGCACGCGTGGGTGAAGTCGGCGGTCGGCGCCTCGTTGGGCGGCGGCGGGGGCGCCGTCACCGTCAGCGTCTGCTCCGCCGCGTCGCTCAGCCCGCCGTCGTCCGTCACGGTCAGCGTCACCGTGTACGTGCCGCCCGCGGGGTAGGTGTGCGTCGGGCTCGGCGCCGTCGTCGCGGTGCCATCCCCGAAGTCCCAGCTCCACGCCACGATGCTCCCGTCCGGGTCGCTGCTCGCATCCGTGAACGCGCACGTCAGGTCCGTGCACATGTAGGTGAAGCTCGCCACCGGCGTGGCGTTGTCGGGAGGATCGGTGACGGTCACGTCCTGCTGCGACACATCGGTGAGCCCGCCGTCATCCGTGACCGTGAGCGTCACCGTGTACGTGCCTGCCGCCCCGTACGCATGCGTCGGGCTCGCGGCCGTGGTCGCGGTGCCGTCCCCGAAGTCCCAGCTCCACGCCACGATGCTCCCGTCCGCGTCGCTGCTCGCGTCCGTGAAGGAGCAGGTCAGGTCCGTGCACGCGTAGGTGAAGTCGGCGGTCGGCGCCTCGTTCGGCGGCGGGGGGGGCGGATCCGTGACCGTGACCGCCTGCTGAACGACATCGCTCAGGCCCCCGTCGTCGGTGACGGTGAGGGTGACCGTGTAGGTGCCGCCCGAGGGATACCCGTGGGTCGGATTCGGCGCCGTCGTCGTCGTGCCGTCCCCGAAGTCCCAGCTCCACCCCGCGACGGCGCCGTCGGGATCGGTGCTGGTATCGGTGAACACGCAGGTCAGATCGGTGCACTCGTACGTGAAGCCCGCGGTCGGCGCCTCGTTCGGCGGCGGGGGCTCGGGCTCCGTCACCGTGACCGCCTGCTGCGTCTCGTCCGTCAGCCCGCCGGCATCGGTGACCGTCAGCGTGACCGTGTAGGTGCCGGCTGCGCCGTAGCCGTGCGTCGGGCTTTGGGCGTTCGTCGCGAAGCCGTCGCCGAAGTCCCATTGCCACGTCGCGATGTTGCCGTCCGGATCGCTGCTCGCGTCCGTGAACGCGCACGTGAGATCGGTGCAGGCGTGGGTGAAGTCGGCGGTCGGCGGGGAGTTCGGCGGCGGTGGCGGCGCCGTCACGGTCACGTCCTGCTGCGACGTGTCGGACAGCCCTCCGGCGTCCGTGACCGTGAGCGAAACGGTGTAGGTGCCCGCGGCGGGGAACGTATGCGTCGCCTCGGACCCGCTCGTCGCCGTGCCGTCGCCGAAGTCCCACTGCCACGTCGTGATGTTGCCGTCCGGGTCGCTGCTCGCGTCCGTGAAGGCGCACGTCAGGTCCGTGCAGCCGTAGGTGAAGTCGGCGACGGGCGGGTCGTTGGGCGGCGGCTCGGTGACCGTCACCGCCTGCTCCACCGTGTCGGTCATCCCCCCGTCGTCCGTGACCGAGAGCGTGACCGTGTACGTGCCCCCGGCCTCGTAGTCGTGGGTCGGGCTCCGGGCGGCCGAGCCGGCGCCGTCGCCGAAGTCCCAGCTCCACTCCAGGATGCTCCCGTCGGAGTCGGTGCTGGTGTCGGTGAAGGCGCAGCTCAGGAAGGTGCACGAGAAGCTGAACCCGGCGGTCGGCGGCTCGTTCGGCGGCGGGTCGGTGACGGTCACGGTCCGCTGCGCGACATCCGTGAGCCCGCCGTTGTCGGTGACCGTGAGCGTGACCTCGTACGCGCCGCCCGCGGCGTAGGCGTGCGTGGGGCTCGAGGCGATCGAGGTCGCCCCGTCCCCGAAGTCCCAGAGCCGGGAGGCGATGAAGTCGTCCGGGTCGGAGCTCGCGTCCGTGAACCCGCACACGTTGTCCGTGCAGTCGGCCGTGAAGCCCGCGGTCGGGGGCTGGTTCGGCGGCGGTGGCGGCGGCGGGCCGCCGAGCGCGGCCAGCACCGCGTTCCATACGTTCACCCGGCCGTCACCGTAGGTCGGGTCGAAGCCGGGCGCCCCCAGATCGTCCGCGGTCGAGCGGATGATCGCCCGCTTCTCCTCGGCGCCCGTCACGCCCAGGGCGTGCAGGAGCGCGGCGAGCCCCGCGACGTGCGGGGACGCCATCGACGTCCCCGCGGCGTACGCGTACCCGCCGTCGTTCCAGGAGGAAGCGATGCGATCGTACGCCGACCCGAGGATGGTATCGCCGCCCGGGGCAGCGACCTCGACCTCGGGCCCGAAGCTCGAGTAGCTGGCGAGCTGGTCACCCCAGTCCGTCGAGCTCACGGCCATGCACTCGGGGAAGGCGCCCGGGAAGTCCACCGAGGACTGGTCGTTGCCCGCCGCGCACACCGGAAGCACGTCGTTGGCCAGCGCGTACTGCAGCGCCTCCTGCTCGACGTCGGAGCCCGAGTCGCCTCCGAGGCTCAGGTTGACGACGTTCGCCCCGTTGTCCACGGCCCAACGGATGCCGTCCGCGATGTCGGGCGACCAGCAGATGTACCCGAAGAAGGGAACCAGCCCGCAGCCCTTGGAGACCACGAGGTCGACGTTCGGCCCCCAGGCGATGCCGGCCGCGCCGACCCCGTTGTTGCCGCGGGCGAGCGCGATGCCCGACACGTGCGTGCCGTGCCCGTTGTCGTCCTCGGCGATGTCGTCCACGTTGAAGTGGTCGCGCTGCGCGATCAGCCGGCCCGCGAGGTCCTCGTGGTCCCCGAAGATCCCGGTGTCGATGACGCCGACGACCGCAGATCCCGTGAAGGCACCGAGCTGGTCGAAGGCCTCCAGCCAGTCCGAGTCGGCGTCCGGCACCAGCCCGTCGGTCCAGAGCACGTTGCCCGAGCCGTCACGAACCGCGCCGTCGTTGTGGAGGTCCCAACGGAGCCCGAAGAGGTTGTCGGCGGGCGGCTCGCAGTCACCGTCGCCGGCGGTGCACGGGAAGCCCAGCGTGCGCGGCACACTCAGCTCCGCCCAGACGATGCCCGGAGCGTTGGAGAGGGCGCGGACCACGGCCTCTTCGCTCCCCTCGGCCACACGCAGTACACGTGCACCCCCGGCGAGCACGCGGGAGGGAACCGCGCCGTGCTCGGCGGCGATGCGCGAGGCCTGCGCACCGGCAGCGAAGCGAACCACGACGACGCCGGGCTGGTGACGCGGCACCTGCCCGGGCCGGGAAAGACGGGCCAGCTCCGGGCCCACGGTGTCCGGGCCGAGGATGTCCCCCGGAGCGTCCGTACAGGTCGCTACCGCGAGAAGGAGAAGCAGGAGGCTCGAGAATCGCCGCATGGTGCGCTCCCATGGTCGTGACTCGCAGACCGTGGGGGGCTCCATCCGGAGGCCCCGGCCAGGGGCCCTCCGGCGGACGGTCCTCGGACAGGCCCTCCCAATTCACGCTAGGAGCGGCCGAAACGTGGGTTGAGGATTCCGGCTACCGTTCGGGCCGGTAGGACGCGCCTTCGCCGGAGCCGACGGTCGCCAGCTCCTGGCCGCTCGCGTCCTTCGCGCGCCCGGCAGCCGTGGGGCTCGTCGCTCGAGGCTCGAATCCGGCCTGCTCGCCCATGTGGATCGTCCCGTTGACGTGTCCGCCTTCCTGCACGGAGAGGCGATGAGCACGAACATCGCCCTCGACGACCGCGGTCTGCCCCAACGCGAGCCGCCTGCGGGCGATGACCCCGCCCTCGACACGGCCCTGGACGGTCGCCTCGTCCGCCTCCAGGCCACCCAGGACGATCCCGGTCGGCTGGATCTCGATACGGCCCGCGCGCACCGCCGACTCGACGCGCCCCCCGATCACGAAGACGCTGTCGCTCTCCGCGCCCTGCGGAGCGGACACGCTGCCCTCGACGGTGCCGGAGGCGCCCAGCTCGAGGCCGCGCGCCGAAACGTCGCCGGTGACCGTGCCCTCGATACGGATGCGCCCGCCGGTCTCACAGCTGCCCACGATGCGCACGTCCTTGGTGATCACGGAGATCTCCCCCGGGTCGCGCGCCGGGCGCGTGGCGTTCGGCGTCCACGCTTCTTCCTCTCTGGTCTTCTTACCGAGCACGGTCCGGTCCTCCGCCGATGGATGGCGACACACGCGTTCCATCCATCCGTGAGCAGGATTCGTACCGCTCCGGGCCTGGGGGCCGCACGGGCTCGCCGCGCCCGACGGCGCGTGGAAGCTTGGGCGCCACTCCCTGCAAAGAGTGACGGGGGAGGCCACAAAGGGCCGGCCTCGGCCACGGCGCGTCGGGACGCCCGAGGGGCCCAGGCGACGTACGGCCTACGGGAGGCGAGGACTGGCGCCGGGCGTTGCGGTTCGCACCCGGCGCCGCCAGAGTCGGGACGCCGACCGCTCCC
>JBFFWJ010000269.1:0-5408 GCA_041570315.1 Longimicrobiales bacterium
GACGAAGAGCCAATGTGCCGCAGTCATCCAGACGACCTTGTCGAGGGGGTCGTGGCCGAAGGTGCCCAGCCCGCCCAGCCCGAAAGCGCGTACAAGCTGCCGGTGACGGCGGCGCCGGTCTCGACGAACGATAGGTATCGCCCCCGCGCCCTGCAGGCGCCCAGGTTCCGGAGCCCTCCCACCTTACCCTCCGGACACGGCAGCACGTGCACGCTCGGCCCCCCGAGCGACTGGAGGAATTGCAGCGACCCGTCCGTGGAGCGGTTGTCGACGAAGATCACCTCCCCACTCCCGAACCGCTCCAGAGCTCGCAGGATCGAGAACGTGCTGCGGGGCAGGAACTTCAAGGCGTCACGGACCGGCACGACCACGGAGACGGTCACGTCCGGCTCGACGGCCGGTGATTGCTCGCCCGAAGGATCAGTCAAGTTGAGGAGTTCGGGATCCCGAAACCTCGCAACGGTGACGAGGGCGGGTGAACAAGGGGACGGTCTCGGCAATCATACCGCGACGGATCCGCGCGGCCAAGCGACGCCGGGACCCTGCAAGCATTGCAGTCGACACCCTCATCGATCCCAGCAGCCCACCGCTGACCTCGACCCCAGCCTGGCCGGGTCAACGCCGGTCTGCGACCTGTAGGGACCGAGGCTGTCGTGGTCCTCCACGAGCGCGTCGGGCGCTCCCGCCGTGCAATCGGTCTTGCAACCGATGTGTGCATCGCGTTGAATTGGACGCTCGATCCGAAGTCCTTCCCGCGCGCCTTCCAGGGGATTCGATGGCCAGATTCGGTGAGCAGCGCCTGTTACGAGGAAGGTTGGAGCGCCAGTTCTTCAGGGTTTTCGGCGTCCCGGACCCCGCGCACTATCTGCGTCACCGCTATCTCGCACGGGCTCTGAGGGCCTTCGAGCCGCGGCCTCGCCGAATCCTGGATGCCGGCTCCGGGCACGTCGAGGACGATCTTGCGCCCGAGGAGTTCGTCGAGCGGGTCACCGTGTCCGGGCTCGAGGTGCTCGAGGCCCGCCGGACCTTCGCTCGCTGGACTGGGGAGGCAGCGTGCAGCCTCTTCGCCCTGCCCTATGCCAACACGCCGCTGAACAGAATGGCGCAGATCGCCCTGACACCCGTGTGCAAGGTCCTCGCGATGTCGGACACTCTGGGCGGTGGCGCGCGCTACGCGCTGGCGGTCACGGCCGGGAAGCCAGCGTCGGACGCCTGAGGCAGCACCAACGAAGGTCCCCTCCGTTCCGGGCCCGACTCTCGCCGGGACGGGCCCCGCGGGCGCCGGGGCGCCCCGCAGTCCGAGCCGGAGAGCCCGGTCCAGGCCGGTCCGTCGCGGAGCGGACGCTCGCAGATGAGGCCGCACGGGTTTCTTGGTACCTTATCGTGGCGTCGCGACGATCAGCACGCGCCGCTCCCACCGACATCCCTGGTCAGACGTCCCAGCTCGACCCACAGAGCCACGATCGGAAGAAATCATGAGCGACAATACGGCGAAGAACGGAAACGGGTGCCCGGTCATGCACCGGGGGTACGTGCACACGACGGTCGAGGGTACGTCGAATCGGGACTGGTGGCCCAGCCAGCTGAACCTCGACGTGCTCCGCCAGAACTCTCCGCTGTCGAACCCCATGGGCGAGGACTTCGACTACCGCGAGGAGTTCGCGAAGCTCGACCTCGAGGCACTCAGGCGGGACCTCTTCGAGCTCATGACCACGTCGCAGGACTGGTGGCCGGCCGACTACGGTCACTACGGCCCGCTCTTCATCCGAATGGCGTGGCACAGCGCCGGGACCTACCGCATCGGCGACGGCCGCGGGGGAGCCGGATCGGGGACGCTGAGGTTCGGGCCGCTCAACAGCTGGCCCGACAACGGCAACCTCGACAAGGCGCGTCGGCTTCTCTGGCCGATCAAGCAGAAGTACGGCAGCAGGATCTCCTGGGCCGACCTCATGATCTTCGCGGGCAACTGCGCCATCGAGTCCATGGGGCTGAGGCCGTTCGGCTTCGCCGGAGGACGCGAGGACGTCTGGGAGCCCGAGCAGGACATCTATTGGGGCAAGGAGACCGAGTGGCTCGGGGACAGGCGCTACTCCGGGGACCGGGAGCTGGAGAACCCGCTCGCCGCCGTGCAGATGGGCCTCATCTACGTGAACCCGGAAGGCCCGAACGGAAAGCCGGATCCGCTGGCCGCGGCCAGGGACATTCGAGAGACGTTCGCGCGGATGGCGATGAACGACGAAGAGACCGTCGCGCTCATCGCCGGCGGGCATACCTTCGGCAAGTGCCACGGCGCGGGTGACCCGGCGCTCGTGGGCGCCGAGCCCGAGGGCGCGAGCATCGAGGAGCAGGGGCTGGGCTGGAGGAGCAGCTTCGGCAGCGGCAGGGGAGGCGACGCGATCACCAGCGGCCTGGAGGGTGCCTGGACGCCCAACCCGGTGCGATGGGACAGCGGCTACTTCGACACCCTGTTCGGCTACGATTGGGAGCTGACCAAGAGTCCGGCCGGAGCCTGGCAGTGGACTCCGACGGATCCTTCGGCCGCCGACGTCGTGCCGGACGCGCACGACCCTGCGAAGAGGCACGCGCCCATGATGGCGACGACCGACCTCTCGCTCAGGGAGGACCCGATCTACGAGCCGATCGCGCGTCGCTTCCACGAGAGTCCGGACGAGCTGGCCGATGCGTTCGCTCGGGCGTGGTACAAGCTGACCCACCGCGACATGGGCCCCCGCGCCCGCTACCTCGGCCCGCTGGTCCCCGCCGAGGAGCTCCTGTGGCAGGACCCCGTCCCGGAGGTCGACCACGAGCTGGTCGACGCCGGGGACGTCGCAAGCCTCAAGGGCAGGATTCTCGAATCGGGGCTTTCGATCTCCGAGCTCGTCTCGACCGCCTGGGCGTCGGCGGCGACGTTCAGAGGCTCCGACAAGCGCGGCGGGGCCAACGGCGCGCGCGTCCGCCTCGCGCCACAGAAGGACTGGGAGGCCAACCAGCCGGCCAGGCTCGCGAAGGTGCTCGAAGCTCTCGAGACGATCCGTCGGGACTTCAACGACTCCCAGTCCGGCGGCAAGCGGATCTCGCTCGCGGACACGATCGTGCTGGGCGGGTGCGCGGCCGTGGAGCAGGCCGCGAAGGACGCAGGGATCGAGGTGACGGTCCCCTTCGCGCCCGGCCGAACGGATGCCACGCAGGAGCAGACCGACGCGGACTCCTTCGCCGTGCTCGAGCCGATCGCGGACGGCTTCCGCAACTTCCTCAAGCACGGCACGAAGGGCGCGCAGGAGGAGCTGCTCGTGGATCGGGCCCAACTCCTGACGCTGACCGCACCCGAGATGACGGTGCTCGTGGGCGGCATGCGCGTCCTGGACGCGAACTCGGGGCAAACGCAGCACGGCGTCTTCACCGAGCGTCCCGGGGTGCTCACGAACGACTTCTTCGTGAACCTCCTCGACATGGGAACGGAGTGGAAGGCGGCGCCCGAGGGGCACGGTGTGTTCGAGGGCCGCGAGCGTGGGACGGGTGCCCTGAAGTGGACCGGCACGCGTGTCGATCTGGTCTTCGGGTCGAACTCGCAGCTCCGGGCCCTCGCGGAAGTCTACGCCTGTGACGACGCACGGGCGGCGTTCGTGCGCGACTTCGTGGCTGCCTGGGACAAGGTGATGAGCCTCGATCGCTACGACCTGGCCTGAGCTGGGGGAACGGGCCCTCGCGGCTCGCGTCCCGAGATCCCGCCCAATTCGACGACTTCGACTCCGTGACGCCGGACGAGCTCCGGGCCGCCGCGGGGCTCCGACGTCGCGGGGGGACGATCGCTCCGGCCATTGCCAGGCGCGCCCGCGAGGCGTTCCTATCCGGGCCCCGGCGATGCCGGCGGCCGTGATCGAGAACAGGAGAGCCCGACATGTCCGGACGACTGGGATTCTTCGCCGCCACCGTGGCCGTTGCCCTGGCGCCTTCGCTCCCCGCGGCGGCCCAGTGGCCGTCGGACGACGCATCGCCCGAGGAGCTCCGCCTCGCGCTCAACGCCAAGATCCTGTGCTCCGGGATCTGGGTGCAGGGACGCGCCCCCGAGCTGCACGCTTCGGCCGATCTGCGGCGCTTCGACCACTTCGGCTGGGGGGACGACTTCGCCTACGAGGTGGACGAGGATCGCCGGCGCGTGACCCTGTCGGCTCCCGGCGTACCCACGAGGGTCGCGCAGCACAACGGAGACCAGGGGTGCGCCGTCCTGCCCCGGGGGGCGGACGACGTGTACTTCGCCCCCAGCGAGGTCGGCGCCGAGTGGCCTCTCGCCGAGTGGCGGCTCTGGCCGGAGGGCGAGCGCCTGCCCGACGAGGCGCTCCCGCGGGAGGTCGACGGCGCGCGGCTCACCGCCGCGCTCGACTACGCGATCGCGAACCACGAGCACGGCCAGAACACGCGCGCGGTGGTCGTCGTCTACGGTGACCGCCTGATCGGCGAGCGCTACGCCCCCGGCATCGCGCGAGACATGCCCCACCTGTCCTGGTCGCAGGGCAAGAGCATCACGGCGGCGCTGATCGGGGTCCTCGTCGAGCAGGGCGCGCTCGAGCTCGACCAGCCGGCGCCGGTGTCCGAGTGGCAGGGAGACGACCGGGCGCGGATCACGATCGCGGATCTGCTGCACATGAGCAGCGGGCTGGACTTCGACAATCGCGGGCTCGGAGCGGAGGGGTCGTACTCGGTCGAGAACCATCACTTCCGCATCTACTTCGACGGCATCGACGTCTTCGAGCACGCGGTTCGCTTTCCGCTGGCCGTGGAGCCGAACTCGCGTTGGCGCTACCTGAACTCCGATCCGCTCACGCTGGGCCGGATCGTGCGCCAGACCGTCGAGGCGCGAGGGGAGGACTACCACGCGTTCCCGTGGACCGCGCTCTTCGACCGCATCGGGATCAAGAACGCGGTCCTGGAGACCGATGCCTGGGGCAACTTCATCCTGACCGGCTACGACTATATGTCGGCGAGGGACTGGGCTCGCTTCGGGATGCTGCATCTGCGGGAGGGCGTGTGGAACGGCGAGCGCATCCTTCCGGAGGGGTGGGCCGACTTCGTGAGCACGCCTGCCCCGGCCGACGGAAGCCGCGGGTACGGAGGCCTCTTCTGGCTGAACGCCGGAGGTCGCTACGACCGCATCCCCCGGGACGCGTACTGGGCAGCCGGCTTCATGGGTCAGACGACGATGATCATCCCCTCGCGGAACGTCGTCATCGTCCGTCTGGGACCGAGTCCGGGAGGGTTCGACCCGTACCTCAACAAGGTCGTGGGAGACGTTCTCGACGCGCTGGCAGAGACGCCCGGCGCCCCGCAGCCCGCGGCTCCGGAGCAGGGCGGAGCGGGCCGAGGCTAGCCCGCCGGCCTCTCCTCGCCCGGCGCCGCCTCGTCGAACGTGC
>JBFFWJ010000270.1:0-5407 GCA_041570315.1 Longimicrobiales bacterium
ACGGGGTCGATGCGTCGCCCGGACGACCAGGCGAGCGCGGTCCGCCCGTCCTCGCCGAACTGGGCGACCAGGGAGGGCTCGGGGAAGCGCCTCAGCTCGCCGAGCGTGCGGATGTCCAGACGCTCGAGCCGTTGGATGACGAGCGGATCGACGGGGAGCGCGCCAACCGGGCAGCGGCCGAGGAACGGAACCAGGGAGCCCTCCGATACGATGACGGGCTCGCCCGACCGGGCCGCGGCCGCCGCGACCCAGGCGCCGAACTTTCCGGGCGCCATGCCCGCGCGTGTCGCGGCCACGAGCGGGGTGGGGAAGACCCGGAAGAGCGACCGGAGCGCCCGGTCCACCTGGCGGGCCGGCGAGCCGAAGAGCCGCCCGAGCCCGTCCATGCCCAGAAAGACCCGGCCGCGTCCCGCGGGCTCGACGATCGGGGTGAGCTCGGTGAGCACCTCGAGCATCGTGTCGACCGCCGCGTCGTAGTGTGCGGGATCGGGCTCGAGGAGGGTCAGCGAGGTGCACAGCGAGACCGCCTGGGAGACGAGCTGGCCGGGCCGCACGCCGGCGTCGTGCGCGCGCTCCGAAACCTGCCAGATCGTGCGCCTCGTGCTCTCTCCGGGGGAGAGGAGGGCGACCGACGTGCTGTCGAGCTCGGGAGAGCGCACCAGCTCGAGCCGGAGCTCGAAGGTCGGGAGCCAGAGGCAGAGGGCGCTCCGGCTTCCGGTCGTCGCGCGCGGGGACGTGGGCAGAAAGGCGGTGCCGGACCCGGGGCCCGAGGCCCATCCGGCACCGGGTGCGCTGGGGAGCCATTCGTGGTCGGTGCTGTTCTGAGCCCACCCACGGCCTTGGTGGGTGGGTACCGTATCTTGTGCGCTCGAACGGGGCCCGGACATGACGCGTTGGGAACGCCTTTCGGCGACTCGCTCGTCGCCCCTGAAGACAGGGGTCCCCGGCACCGAAGCGCTACCCACGTCCCTTCCGCCACACACCGAGCTGTCGGTTGACCGGGGACCAAACCGAATAAAACCCGAATATATGACCCGAAGATAAACCGAAGATGCGGAGCGTGCAAGCGCGGCGTGGCACTGGCGACGCGACGCCGGGCTCGCCATCGTGACGGGCCGATCGGTCACCCGCTCGTCGCGGAAGAGACGAGGAGAGAGGCGCATGTTCGTGGGTCACCTCGCCGTCGCCCTGGGCGCGAAGAAGGTCGAGCCGGAGGTGCCGCTGGCGGCCGCCGTCGCTGCGGCGTTCGGCCTCGATCTGCTCTGGCCGGTCCTCCTCCTCCTCGGTGTCGAGACCGTCCGGGTCGCTCCCGGGGACACCGCCTTCACCCAGCTCGCGTTCGAGTCCTATCCGTGGAGCCACAGCCTCCTTCTCACCCTGCTGTGGTCGGCTCTGGCCGCGGCCGCCGCGCGCGCGCTCCTCGGCTCGCGCCGGGCCGCCCTCGTCGTCGGCGCCCTGGTCCTGAGCCACTGGGTGCTGGACCTCGTCACGCACCGGCCCGACCTGCCGCTCTGGCCGGCCGGGCCACGGGCGGGCTTCGGGCTCTGGAGCTCCGTTCCGGCCACGATCGCCGTGGAGGGCGCGCTCTTCGCGGGCGCGATCGCCGCGTGGCTCTCGATGCGCCGTCCCCGCGACCGGACCGGTACCTGGTCGTTCGTGGGGCTGCTGGCGCTGACCACGGTCCTGTGGGTCGCCTCGCCCTGGGCGCCCCCGCCGCCGAGCGCCTCGGCGGTGGCGTGGGGCGCGCTGGCCCTCTGGATCCTCGTGCCGTGGGCCGCGTGGTCGGAGCGACATTGGGTGGCGCGAGGCGAGGAGTGACGCGCGCGGCGGGTTGCGAGCGGATCGGCGAGCGCCGACCGTGGGCGGCGCCGGCCGCGTCCACCCTTCCCGCGGAGATCCGATGAAGGCTCCCTCCCTCACGCTCGGGATCGAAGAGGAGTACCAGATCGTCGATCCGGAGACGGGCGAGCTGCGCTCGTTCATCACCGAGGTCCTCGACGAGGAGGGCCGGATCACGGTGGAGAACGTGAAGCCCGAGCTGCACCAATCCGTCGTCGAGGTGGGGAGCGGCGTGTGCCGGACCCCGGCCGAGATCCGCGACGAGGTCGTGCGCCTCCGCCGGGCGGTCATGGACCTCGCGGCCAACGACGGCCTCAAGATCCTCGCCGCCGGCACGCACCCCTTCTCGTCCTGGACCGAGCAGGAGATCACTCCCCTGGAGCGCTACCTCGGCTTCCAGGAGGACCTGCAGGATCTCGCGCGCCGCAACCTGATCTTCGGCCTGCACGTGCACGTCGGCATCGAGGACCGGGACTTCCTGATCGATGCGATGAAGGTGTCCCGGTACTTCCTGCCGCACGTCCTCGCCCTCTCGACCAGCTCCCCGTTCTGGGAGGGGCGGAGGACGGGGCTCAAGTCGTACCGGAGCGTGATCTGGCGAAACTTCCCGCGTACCGGTGTGCCGCCGACGTTCAACACGTGGGCCGACTTCGAGTACATCCTGGAGATGCTGGTGAGCACGGGCTCGATCGAGGACGGATCGAAGATCTGGTGGGACGTTCGGCCCCATCATCTGTATCCGACGCTCGAGTTCCGCGTGTGCGACATCTGCACGCGCGTCGACGAGGCGGTGTGCATCGCCGCGATCTTCCAGGCGATCGTGGCGAAGCTGTGGAAGCTGCGGCGGGACAACATGACGTTCCGCGTGTACCCGCTGTCGCTGATCGAGGAGAACAAGTGGCGCGCGGTCCGCTACGGCGTGGCGGGGAACCTGCTCGACTTCGGACGGGAGAGCGAGCGCCCCGCCCGCGCGCTGGTCGAGGAGCTCATCGGATGGTTCCTGGACGACGTTCTCGACGACCTGGGAAGCCGAGAGCAGGTCGAGTACGGGTACAAGATTCTGGAGGAGGGGTCGAGCGCGGACCGCCAGCTCAGGGTCTTCGAGGAGACGGGCGACATGCGCGCCGTGGTCGCCCACCTCATCGAGGAGACCGCGGAGGGCGTCGCGTAGGCACCGGGCGATCCCCGGTCTTCGCCCGAGCCCCTTCGACGAGCCCGGCTTCTCACCTATACTGACGCGCCGGCGGCACGCGATCCCTCGCCGCGACCCGACACCTCCACCGACCCCATGAGCACTTCCCCTCCCATCATCTACACCTGGACCGACGAGGCTCCAGCGCTCGCGACCCACGCCTTGCTTCCGGTCATCCGCGCCTTCGCCGGCGCGGCCGGCGTTCCGGTGGAGACGCGCGACATCTCGCTGGCCGGTCGAGTCCTGGCGGTCTTCCCCGACGAGCTCGGGGACGACCGGGGGGTTCCGGACGACCTGGCCGAGCTCGGCCGGCTCGTCGAGACGCCCGAAGCCAACGTGATCAAGCTGCCCAACATCAGCGCGTCGGTTCCGCAGCTCAAGGCGTGCGTCGCGGAGCTGCGCGACAAGGGCTACGGCCTGCCCGACTACCCGGACGAGCCCTCGACGGCCGCGGAGCGGGAGGTCAAAGCGCGCTACGACCGGGTGAAGGGAAGCGCCGTGAACCCCGTGCTCCGCCAGGGCAACTCGGACCGCCGCGCCCCCAGGTCGGTGAAGGAGTTCGCGCGCGCCAACCCGCCGCGCATGCGCCCATGGCCCGAGGCTTCGGCGACGCACGTGGCGACGATGGGCTCCGGCGATTTCCGCAGCAACGAGCGGTCCGTCACGCTCGGCCAGGCGACGACGGCGCGGATCGAGCACGTGGCGGAGGACGGGTCGGTCACCGTCCTCAAGGAGTCGCTCGCCCTCCAGGAGGGAGAGGTCCTGGACGCCAGCTTCATGAGCAGGAGCGCCCTCGTCGAGTTTCTCGGGTCGCAGATCGAGGACGCGAAGCGCAAGGGGGTCCTCTTTTCGCTCCATATGAAAGCGACGATGATGAAGGTCTCCGACCCCATCATCTTCGGGCACTGCGTGCGCGTCTTCTTCGACGAGGTCTTCACCGCCCACGGGGAGACGCTGCGGCGCGCGGGAGCGGACCCCAACAACGGCCTCGGCGACATCCTGGCGAAGGTCGCGGATCTGCCCGGAGCGGAGCGCGCCGCGATCGAGGCGGCGATCCGGAAGGGCCTCGCCGAGGGACCCGCCCTGGCGATGGTCGATTCGGACCGTGGGATCACGAACCTGCACGTGCCGAGCGACGTGATCATCGATGCGTCGATGCCGCCGATGATCCGCGATTCCGGTCGACTCTGGAACGCGGACGGCGAGCTTCAGGACTGCAAGGCGGTGATTCCCGATTCGAGCTACGCGGGGATCTACGACGCCGTGGTGAGAGACTGCCAGGCGCATGGCCAGTTCGACCCCGCCACCATGGGAAGCGTGCCCAACGTGGGGCTGATGGCCCAGAAGGCCGAGGAGTACGGGTCGCACGACAAGACCTTCGAGATCCACGCGCCGGGGACGATGCGCGTGGTCGACGCCGACGGGCGGACGCTCCTCGAGCACGGCGTCGAGCAGGGCGACGTCTGGCGGGCGTGCCAGACGAAGGACGAGCCGATCCGCGACTGGGTGAGGCTCGCGGTGCGCCGGGCGCGGGCGAGCGGGGCGCCCGCGGTCTTCTGGCTCGACCGGGCGCGGGCCCACGACGCCGAGCTGATCCGCAAGGTCGAGGCCTACCTCGCCGAGGAGGACACGAGCGGGCTGCGGATCGAGATCCTCGCGCCGGTGGAGGCGATGGAGCTCTCCCTGGAGCGCATCCGCCGCGGCGAGGACACGATCTCGGTCACGGGCAACGTGCTTCGCGACTATCTGACGGACCTCTTTCCGATCCTCGAGATCGGCACGAGCGCGCGCATGCTCTCGATCGTCCCGCTGCTCGAGGGCGGAGGCCTGTTCGAGACCGGCGCCGGAGGCTCGGCTCCCAAGCACGTCCAGCAGTTCCAGAAGGAGAACCATCTCCGCTGGGATTCGCTGGGCGAGTACATGGCTCTGGCGGCCTCCCTCCAGCACCTGGGCGAGCGGTTCGACAACGCCTCGGCGCGCGTCCTCGGCGACACGCTGGACGCCGCCACGGCGAGCTACCTGTCGAACGCGCGCTCGCCCTCGCGCAGGGTCGGAGAGCTCGACAACCGGGGCAGCACCTTCTACCTGACGCTGTACTGGGCCCGGGCGCTCGCCGATCAGGGGGCCGATCCCGTTCTGGCCGGGCGCTTCAAGCCCGTCGCCGAGGCGTTGTCCGACCACGAGGAGGCGATCGTGGGTGAGCTCAACGGCGTCCAGGGCCCGCCCCAGGACATCGGTGGGTACTACAAGCCGGACCCGCAACGCGCGGCGCGCGCGATGCGCCCGAGCGCGACGCTGAACGGGATCATCGCGGGGGTGTAGCCAGGACGACGGGTTCCTCCAGCGACCCTCACGAGCCCGGGGGTCCCGGGCGCC
>JBFFWJ010000271.1:0-5396 GCA_041570315.1 Longimicrobiales bacterium
CGGCGGCGAAGAGGCGGGCCGCCCCGACCGTCAGCGGACGCAGCTCCGCGCCCACGTGCGCGAGGCGCTCGGGGAGATCGGCGGGCTCCCGGGCGAAGAAGTACTCCCCGCCGGCGTAGAGGCGCACGAAGCTGACCTCCTGCGAGAGGATGAGCTCGAGCGACTCGAAGGAGATGTTGAGGCGCTCGGGCTGGCTGTTGAGGAGGAACTCGTCGCCGAGATGGGAGCTCTGGTGGTACGCGCGGAGCCGCGTGCTGAACCCGGCACGGCGGAAGGTCAGGGGCAGCCCGACGAGGTAGTCGGCGTTGATGAGATCGTAGGAGGGCGCGTCGAGGTTGAACTGGCTCAGCACGGCCGCCGAGAGGTCGAGCTGCAGGCCGTCGCCGGGCCGCCCGCCGGTGACGCGGAAGAGCGCGAAGGAATCGCCCAGGCCGACCGCCCCGATGTTGGTCTCCTGCCCGGGCGGGGGATCGGCGATCGTGGGGAAGTCGCCGCGGAGGTAGGTGACGAAGGAGCGCTCGGCTTTGGGGTCGGCGACGAGCGGGCAGAAGAGCTGGCCCTGCGGCAGCCAGATCCAACCCGAGCGCTCGTCGACGTGCACGCCGGTCCCGCAGCGCGACCGGAAGGGCTCTTGGGCCGAGGCCTCCTGCGGGGACGCCGACATCGCGAGGAGCACGGCGATCCAGTACAGAGAGATGACGGCGAAGCCGGGCGTGGCTCGCACACGAAGCTCGGGCATGATCGTCCCCCCGGACGCGGTGCGGCTCCAACCCCCGTGGAGCCCCTGTTCCACGTTATCCGAGGGACGGGACGCGGCGGAAGCTTCTCGTGCGCGGCCGTGGGCTCGCGCCGCCGCCGTCCACGGAGCGGGTCCCTGCGAGCATCCAGGGCGGGCGCGAAGCGTGCTCCGCCCGTCCCGGGATCCCCTTCCGGCCTGTCGGGTTCAACCGGCATGCCCCGTGACGACGATCCCCGAAGCGAGCCCCCCGAGCGTCCGGCACCCACGTCCGGACGCCGCACCGCGCTCCGCTGGCTGGAGCGCGCGGTTACGGTCGGCCTCCTCCTCTTCGTCCTCTACCGGCTCGGGCCGCAGCTCGGGGCCCTGACCGGCGTGGGCCCGGATCTGGGCCGCGCCCCCGAGTACGCCTTCGGGGCTCTCGACGGGACACCGGTGCGCTCGGCCGAGCTCGAGGGCCTGGTCGTCGTGCTCAACTTCTGGGCGACCTGGTGCGGGCCCTGCAAGCTGGAGATGCCGTCGCTGCAATCCCTGCACGAGGATCGCGCGGGCGACGGCGTGGCCGTGCTGGGCCTGGCGACCGACGTGGGCGGCGGCGAGGCGGTGGAGGCCTTCCTTCGAGAGCGGGGAATCACGTACCCGGTCGGGCGAGCCACGACCGCCCACCGCCAGGCCTTCGGCGGTATCTCGGCGATCCCCACGACCTTTCTGATCGACAAGACGGGGGTGGTCCGCCACCGCGTGGTCGGGTACTTCGCTCCTCCCGCGCTGCGCGCCGCGGTGGCTCGCCTCCTGGACGAGGAGCCGGTGGCGACGACCGAGCCTAGTGCCGGAAGAGCCTCCGGCCCGTAAAGACCATCGCCATGCCGTGCTCGTCCGCAGCCGCGATCACCTCCTCGTCGCGGATCGAGCCCCCGGGCTGGATGACCGCGGCGACACCGGCGTCCGCCGCGGCGTCGACTCCGTCCCGGAACGGGAAGAAGGCATCGGACGCGAGCACCGAGCCCTCCAGCTCGAGGCCCGCGTCGCCCGCTTTGCGCACGGCGATCTTCGACGAGTCGACCCGGCTCATCTGTCCGGCGCCGATCCCGAGCACGCCGCCCCCGCGCGCGAGGAGGATCGCGTTCGACTTCACCCCGAAGATCGCCGCCCACGCGAAGCGCAGGTCGTCCCATTCGGCCGGAGACGGCTCGCGCCGCGTGACGACCTTCATGTCGCCGAGGTCCTCGACGCCGTACCAGGGCGGCGCTGGGGAGGTCTGCACGAGAAGGCCGCCGTAGACGGAGCGCAGCGAGCGCGCATCGGACCCTCTGCCGTGACTGGCGATGAAGCCCACCTCCGCGAGCTGCTCCTCGGTGAGGCCGGCCGCGAGCCGACCGGCATCCTCGGACTCCGCCTTCCACCCCGGGGTCCGCGGGACCGTCAGGAGCCGCAGGTTCTTCTTCTGCGTGAGCGTCGCCATCGCCTCGTCGCTGAAGCCGGGTGCGACGAGGCACTCGATGAAGAGCTTGCCCATGAGCGCGGCGGTGTCGGCGTCTACGGCCCGGTTCACGGCGATGACCGAGCCGAAGGCGCTGACCGGGTCGGTCGCGAGCGCCTTCTGGTAGGCGAGCGCGAGCGTGTCGCCGAGGCCCAGCCCGCAGGGGGTGGTGTGCTTGATGATGCACACCGCGGGCCTCGGCGAGAACGCGAACGGCGAGAGGCTGAGCAGCGCCCCGTCGAGGTCCAGGAGGTTGTTGTACGACAGCTCCTTTCCGTGGCGCTGTTCGAGCGCGGCGAGGCCGCCGCGCTCCGCGGTCGCGTAGAAGGCGGCCCTCTGGCCGGGATTCTCGCCGTAGCGAAGCACCTGCACGCGCTCCCACGAGGCCTCGAGCGACGTCGGAAGCTCCTGCCCGGCCGTCACCTCCCCGGAGCCCAGGCCGACCGGGCCGTCCGCTTCGGCTCCGGCCTCGAGGTAGCCCGCGATGGCCGCATCGTACCCGCTGACGTGGCGGAAGACCTTCGCCGCGAGCCGGCGACGAAGCCCCGCCTCGGCGTCGGACGAGTCATCGCCGCCCCCGTCGGCGGCGTCCAGCGCGGCGAGCACGGCCGGATAGTCGTCGGGGTCGACCACGACCCAGACGTCCCGGTGGGACTTGGCCGCGGCACGGATCATCGTCGGGCCGCCGATGTCCACGACCTCCATGGCGTCGGCGACGGGCACGTGCGGCCCGTCGACCTTCTCGCGGAAGGGATAGAGGTTGACCGCGACCAGATCGATGGGGCCGTACCCGTGCTCGTCGAGCGCGGCCATGTCGTCGGGCCGGTCGCGCCGCGCCAGGAGCCCGGCGTGGATCGCGGGATGCAGGGTCTTCACGCGGCCGTCCATCATCTCCGGATGCCCGGTGGCGTCGGAGACGCTCGTGACGTCGAGACCGGCTTCGCGCAGCGCGCGGGCGGTGCCCCCGGTCGACAGCAGCTGCCAGCCGCGCTCGGCGAGCGCCCGGCCCAGCTCCACGATTCCCTGCTTGTCGGACACGCTCAACAGCGCCCGCTTCATCTCTCGCCCTCTGACGGTTCGGGGGTGTGTTCGAGTGTGGGGTCCGGCATGGCCTCCACGCGGCGGCCGGCCCTGACCGCCGAGCACAGGTGGTCGACGGCCCGGGGATAGAGTCGGTGCTCCACGGCGAGGACACGCGCCGCCAGCTCCTCCGGTGTGTCGTCCGGCAGCACGGGAACGCGCCACTGACCGACGATCGCACCCCGATCGTACTCCTCGTCGACCAGGTGGACCGACGCGCCGGACTCGCTCGCGCCGGACGCCACGACGGCTCGATGCACGTTCATCCCGTACATCCCGCGTCCTCCGAAGTCCGGCAGCAGCGCCGGATGGATGTTGAGGATGCGGCCGGCGTAGCGGCGCACGACCTCGGACGGAAGCAGCCGCAGGTAGCCGGCGAGCAGCACGACGTCGACGTGGTGGGCCTCGAGGACCTCGAGGGTGTCGCGCGCCACGTCGGATGCCTCGCGGTCCTTGGTCGGCACGAGCACCGCGTCCACACCCGCGGCCCGCGCGCGCCTCATCGCGCCGGCCTCCCGGTTGCAGACCAGCACGACGACGCGCCACTCGTCCCGCTCACTCTGATGGTCGAGGAGCGCCTGGAAGTTGGAGCCGCTCCCCGAGGCGAAGAC
This sequence comes from Longimicrobiales bacterium, assembly GCA_041570315.1. Lineage (GTDB taxonomy): Bacteria > Gemmatimonadota > Gemmatimonadetes > Longimicrobiales > Gaopeijiaceae > JBFFWJ01. The sequence goes on from JBFFWJ010000271.1 coordinate 3,908, forward strand.
CGCGACGTTCAGCGGCCCCGGGGTCAAGCCAGCTCCCCGCCGTAGTGGGGCACGAGGAAGGGGTTGCCGATCCGCTCCTGCCCCACGGTGGTCGGTGGCCCGTGGCCGGTGTAGAGGACGGTGTCGTCCGGCAGCGTCAGCACCGTCTCGCGGATCGACGTCATGAGCGTCCGGAAGTCTCCCCCCGACAGGTCCGTGCGCCCGATCGAGCCCTGGAACACGACGTCGCCCACGAACGCCACCCCCTCGGCGGCGGCCACGAAGATCACGTGCCCGGGCGCGTGCCCGGGCGCGTGACGCACCTCGAAGGAGCACGAGCCGAAGGTGAACGTCTGGCCGTCCGCCAGCTCGTGGGTCGGCTCCGGCTGGGCCTCGACCCGCAGCCCGAACATCGCCGCCTGGCTCGCGACGCCGCGGTACATGCCGAGGTCGGCGGGGTGGAGCCAGATCGGCACGTCGGGGGCGAGGGCCCGAATCGAGCTCACGCCCTCCACGTGATCCATGTGGGCGTGGGTAAGGAGGATCGCGGCGAGATCGAGGTCGCGGGCGCGGATCGTCGACGCGAGATCCGGCGCCCCGCTGCCCGGATCGATCGCCACGCACGCGCCGGTCTTTTCGCAGACCGCGAGGTACGCGTTCTGTCCGAACCCCCCTCCCGTGAAGGTCCGGATCTCCACCACGTCAGCCCCCGCGAGCCGCGGAGGTCAAACCGTGAAGGAGCTCCCGCAACCGCACCCGCCGGACGCGTTCGGATTCCGGAACGTGAACCCCTGCCCCATCATGCTGCTCACGTAGTCGATCTCCACGCCCTCGAGGTACTGGGCGCTGAACGGATCGACGAAGACGCGGATGCCCCCGACCTCGAGCACCTCGTCGTCGTCCTCCGGGCTGTCCTCGATGTTGAGCCCGTACTGAAAGCCCGAGCAGCCCCCGGGCAGCACGGCCACGCGAAGCCCGGCGGCGGCCTCCACGCCATGCTCCTGAATGAAGTCCTGCACCTTCTCGGTCGCCGCTGTCGTCATCGATACCATGGGCGCCGGCACCCTCCTCGTAGCCTTCTCGAAGTGTCCGCGCAGCCTCGAGGCCGCGCGTCCCTGAGTACCCGATCCCCGCGTCCGGGTTTCTCTCCGCCTCGCGAAGGCGCGGGCGGCCGATCAAGCTACCGGAGGCGAAAAAGGGGGTCAACGCCGGGACGGGCGCGCGGATCCCGCCTGCTCCGCGCGGCGGCAGCCCGCGAGTCGTCGACGTCGGGACCGCGTCGGGAGCCCCGTGCCGATGCACCGATCCGAAGCCGTTACGGACGCCGCGCCCCCGCCCCGGGGGCTTCCACGCGGAGGAGCGCACGGGCGGCTTGCAGGCGGGGGGGCGCCCCCGGGGCTTCCGGGCGGGCGGGCCGCCCCTCCGGCTCCGGCTCAGGGGGCGCGCCCCTGCCCCTCCAGACCGGTCGGGGCCCGCCAGCCTCCGCTCAGCCGGCGACCTCGACCGCCCG
>JBFFWJ010000272.1:0-5396 GCA_041570315.1 Longimicrobiales bacterium
GGGTTCCCGTCCGAGCAGGTCCCGTATTACTGAGCATCACACTGCTCGCGAGCTGCAGTGAGCCGCCGACCGACGCGGGGCCGAATGGCCGCTGGGCCGGGACCGCCGTCCAGCCCTCCTTGATCCCATCGGCCGCGGACCCGAATGCGGCACCGATCAACCGGATCCGTTCGGTCACGACACGGGTGTCCGACAATGTCGTGATCGACGTGACCGAGGTGGACGTGTCCCCCGCGAACGAATCGTGGGAGGTGACGCTTGCGATTCCTGGCCTCGACGATGCGACCGAGGTCATGGTCTTCGTCTATCTGATCAACGTGTCCGGCGGTAACGAGAGTGTGGAGTTCAGCGGTCGCTCCGATCCGGTCACCTTGATCTCCGGAGAATCGGTAGCCCCGACCGTCGCGATCGTGCGCGGCCCGATTGCCAACCTCTTCACGACGGCCGTCACGATCACTACGGCGTCGAGCACCATGGTGGAGGGTATGAGCCAGACCTTCTCAGCCGAGGTGCGTGGTCAGCATGGCCGGGCCCAACGCCACCGCGATCACTACTCCTGGCGCCGCTCAGATCGTTGCTTCAGCGGGGGCCTTCGCGGACACCGTTCCGAGTACCGTGGTCGGTGTCCTCGCGGTGGCCACGTCCTCCGTCCCGGCAGGGATCGAGAATGTGGACTACGGAACCCAGACGCTGACGGCCACGGGTGGGGTGGGGGCCTACACGTGGAGTCTTGCGTCGGGCTCGGGACCCTTGCCGACCGGGTTGAGCTTGGCCGCGAACGGAGAGATCACCGGTATCCCGACCACGTCCGGGACGTACGATTTCACGATCGAGGTCACGAGCGACGGATAGGTATGATACAGGGCGATTTCGAGGGCTCTGAAGGTACGAAAGCCGTAGGCCTTTTTGGTGGTCACTTTCAGCTTGTTGTTCAGGCCCTCTACGGCGGCCGCCGAGACGCTGCCGCGCGCGGAGCCAGTTGGGCAGGAGCGGGCGGTGACGGCGTAACATGTGAGCGACGCGTTTCATGGGCTCGAGCCTGGATCGCATCGTACGCGTGCACCAGCGGTCGAGGAACGTGCCGGCCCACGCCGGGCTGACGTAGTCCCAGAAGGACTGGAAGTCCTCCTTGAGGAGGTAGGCCCGCACGGTTCGCAGGTTGTACTTCAGCGACTCGGCGAGCTTGATCTCCTGGCCCTCGGTCAGGTTCTCCGGGCGCTTGAGCAGGCAGTAGCGGGTGCCCTTGAGGCTCGGAGTGCCGCGGCTCGCACTTAACATAATATGTATTATACGAAGCTGCGGCGGACGAGGCCCGCCGGGGCCACGCCACCCCCGGCGGGCCCCGGACCCAGCCGGGACCGGCGGCCCCGTCAGATGGTGCTGGCGGCCCTCAGCTCGGCGATGCGCATCTGGTAGACGCCGCGCTCCGGAGCGTTCTCCTCGAGCCCGGCCATGGCGTCCTCGTAGAGCTCGATCGCCCCGTCCGCGTCGCCCCGGGCGCCCCGGATGCGCGCGGCGGACGTGAGCGCGTTGCGCACCTGGAAGTCGAGCTCCGATCGGTCCGCGATCGTCAGGTAGACGTCCTCGGCCTCGTCCCAGCGCTCCTCCTGCTCGTACGCGGCACCCAGGAGCGCGGCGGCCTGGAACTCGATCGGATCGCTCGGGCTCGCCCCGAGCGGCTCCAGCACGGCGAGCGCCTGCTGCGGCTCCCCGGTCTCGAGGTAGAGCTCGCCGAGCAGGAGCCGGGCCTCGCCCTCGTAGGCGCTGCCCCCGAACCGGTCCAGGAAGGTGACCAGGTCGTCCTTGGCGCCCTGCACGTCGCCGATGCCGATGGACTGGTGGACGACCTCGAGCTCCTGGGCCGCGGCCTGGTCCATCGCCCGGCGCGAGTTCCCGTACGAGACCAGGCCGAAGACACCGATCGCGATGAGAACGGCGGCGACCAAGAGGACCTGCTGATTGGACTCGGCCCACTTGCCGAGGTGGAGCACCTTCGCGATGAAGACGTCGTCGGGCTCCTGGGAGCTCTCTCTGGCGGCTCGACGCGAGCCGGGATGGCGCTTCGACATGATCCTTCGGGCTACGGGACGGCGCGCGGCGCGTGCCGCGGGCGAAAAGCGTCAAAACGTAGGCGGGACAGCAAGTTGGGTCAACGCGGGTCGGCCCGGCCGAACCCCTCCAGCGCCGGGTGATACCCGGCAAGCGCCCAGAGATCCGGCGGGCGCTGGATCGCGAGGCAGCCGTCGGCCGCCGACGCGAGCACGCCGTCGTAGAGCCAGTCGTTGAGCAGCGTCGTGACGGTGGCCCGGTGCGCTCCCGCGAGATCCGCGAGCACCTGGTGCGTGAGCCTCTGCGAGAGGCGGATTCCGCGGCCCTCGGGCTCCCCGCACCGCCGCCCGACGTCGATGAGCACCTCGGCCAGGCGCTGCGCGGCGGAGGGCCCGGTGGACCCGCCTTGCGCGTGCCTCAGCCGGTGCAGCTCCTGCTCGACGCCCTGTAGATAGGCGTCCAGGCTCAGCTTCGCGGTCTTGAGACCGGTCAGCACGGCGGACTTCGGGAGCGGATGGACGGCGCACGTCGAGCCGGCGAGCGCCCCGTAGCGCCGGTGCCCGGTCGTGAGCGCCTCGTCTCCGAACATCTCCCTGGGGAGCGCGACGGCGACCGTGCGCTCGGGCCGGCCGGGCTCCATGCCGGGAAGCACGAGGCGCACGTATCCGGAGACGACGAGAAAGACGTCCCGAGCCGGGTCTCCGGCCGAGTACAGGGACCGGCCTTTGACGAGCCGCACCGTGTCGGCCTTCTTGACCAAGCGGAACAGCTTGCGGTCGCGGGCGGGCTCGAGGCGGAACGGCACGGTCAGGCTCCTCCGTGGTGCTCGGCGGTCTGCCCGCGCAGGCCCGGCCGGGACGCGAGCGCGACCGCCACCAGGATGATCGGAAAGGACGCGAGGGTCGCCGTGCGGGGACCGACCGCGTCGGCGAGGAGACCCGTCGCCAGCACCCCCGCGGCGCCCGTCGCCCAGGCCAGCCCCATCACGATCCCGGATCCGACCCCCGTGCCGGTGGGGAGCATTTCCTGTGCCATGACCACGATGGGCGGCAGCGTGGCCATCCCGAAGAAGCCCGCGAGGGCCGCCGCCGTGAGACCGAGACCGCTCCCCGGACCGAGCCAGACCGCCGCGAGGTGCGCCGGCAGGGCCCACGAGCAGAGGTGCACCAGAAGGGCCCCGCGGTCCACCCGGTCGGCGAGAACCCCGCCGGCCACGGTGCCGAGCGCCTGCGCGCCGAGGTAGACGGTGAGGGCGACGGCCCCCAGCGTCTCGGAGCCTCCCGCCTGCGCCACGATGATCGGCTCCATGGTCAGGAAGACACGCTGCGCGAAGGCCATCGTGGCGCTGATCCCGAAGATCAGGCCGAGCGGCCCCCTGAGGTGACGCAGCACGGTGGCCGGCGACGGCGGAGGCCGCACGGCGGACGACACTTCACGGCGTCCGCTGGGCAGGCCGGCGTACACGAGCGGAGCCAGGAGGACGACGGGCAGCATGGCGATCCACAACCCCTCGAGCCCCCGCCACTGCGCGATGCCCACCGCCACGAGGGGTCCGAGCGCGAAGCCCGCGGTGCCGCCGAACGCGAAGACCGAGTAGCGGGCCCCACCGCCCTTCCCTGCCGACAGCCGAACCGCGTACGAGGCGCCGGGGGGGTGGAACGCGGCGCTGCCGATCCCGGCGAGGATCAGAAAGGCCACGAGGAGCCCGAAGGTGTCCGCGAACCCGATCGAGGCCACGAAGACCCCCGACACGACGGGCCCGAGCACGGCAAAGGCCCTGCGCCCGTAGCGGTCCGACAGGTAGCCGAAGAGCGGCTGGGGCAGCGCCGAAGCGATCGAGAACGCCACGGACAGGGTGGCCGCGAGCGCGATCGAGAGCCCGAGCTCGCCCATGATGCGCGGCAGCAGCGGCGGGACGAACGAGGCATACGTGTCGTTGAGCGCATGCGCTCCGGCGACGACGAGCGCGACCCGGACCGGGGACGGTTGGCGCGGGTGACGCCCCGTCGATGGCGCGGCGACGTGCAGGGTGACCGGCTCCGGAGGAGGTGTGGGGGGCGAAAGGATAACGGCCGCGCCAGGGCGCCACCACCGCCCCTGGCGCCGGGCCGGCGGCCGTGACAACGTCATGGCTCACCGACGCGCTCCGCACCCCCGAGACCTCGCCATGACGCGCCCGACCCGCACCTCGCTCTCCCTGCTCTCCCTCGCCCTCCTGGCCGGCGCCTGCGCGCCCGCGTCCGGCCCGGACCGGGCTCCCGACGCCGAGTCCGAGATGACGCAGACCACGAGCTACGCGCCGCAGAACCGGCCCGACGTACGCGGCAAGACCGGCGCGGTCTCGGCGGGCCACCCGCTCGCCGCCCAGGCCGGCCTCCAGGTGCTCCAGAGCGGGGGGAACGCGACGGACGCGATCATCGCGATGGCGGGCGTGCTCGCGGTCGTCCGGCCACACATGAACGGCATCGGGGGCGACGCGTTCGCGATCTTCTACGACGGCGAGAGCGGGGCGGTCACCGCGCTGAACGCGAGCGGCCGCTCCGGGGCCCTGGCGACGCCGGAGTTCTTCCGGGCGGCCGGGCTGGAGCGGATCCCCCAGTCGGGCGCGCGCTCCGTCAGCGTGCCGGGAGCAGTCGCGGGGTGGATCGACGCGCACGAGCGCTTCGGCTCCCAGGACTTCGCTTCGCTGCTGCGCTGGGGGATCGACTACGCGGAGAACGGGTTCGCGGTCTCGACCCGCCTGGCCATGGACTTCGAGGAGCAGGGAGGCGACCTGAACGGGCCGGGTCGTGCCCTCTACCTGCCGGGCGGCTCCGCGCCGCCGGTCGGCTCGCTCCTCCGGAACCCTGCGCTCGCGGCCTCGCTGCGCGCGATCGCCGAGGGCGGCAAGGAGGCCTACTACGAGGGGCCGATCGGCCGGAAGCTGGCGGAGTTCGTCGAGGCGGAAGGTGGCCATCTGCGGGCGGCGGATTTCGCGGCGCACGCCTCCACCTGGGTCGAGCCGCTACGGGGCCGCTACCTCGACCACACGTTCCTGGTGCTCCCCCCGAACACCCAGGGCGTCGCGCAGCTCGCGCTCATGGAGATGGCCAAGGCGCATCCGATCGCGTCGCAGGGCCACAACTCGGCCGAGTACCTGCACACGCTGATCGAGCTCAAGAAGCTCGCGTTCGCGGACCGCGACCGCTGGATCGCCGACCCCGAGCACGTCGAGGTCCCGGTCGAGCGCCTCCTCGACCCGGACTATCTGAGGGCGCGGGCCGCGATGGTCGACGACGGGCGGGCGGCCGAGTCGGTCGAGCCCGGGTTCGGCGACGAGGTCCTGCCGACCGAGCAGGACGAGGACA
>JBFFWJ010000273.1:0-5386 GCA_041570315.1 Longimicrobiales bacterium
CGCGGTCCAGCCAGGCGCGTCGAGGTGCACGATGTAACGGAGCGAGGGGCTGGCGACGTTCCGATGCGGATCGTTGGCGACGATGACGCTCCCGCTCGCGGTCAGATCTCCGCTGATCACCCAGTTGTTGCTGCCCGGCGATGTCTCGCGCGCGCCGAGGTTGGCCGACGCGTCGGAGCCGGCCCAGGCGTCGTAGGGCGAGACCAGGGCGGGGCGGACGATCGTGCCCGCGAAGCCCGAGAGGCCTCCGATCACGTCACGCGTGATGATCGAGTAGTCGACGCCCTCCGGGACGACGAGCTCCCGGTAGGGCGTCGGCCGGGCCCGGCGGTTCGCCTCCTGCGGGCCGAGCTCGGCGACGTCCTGGGCGAGGGTCAGCTCCCTGCGCGCGTCCGCGGTCGGCATCGCGGTGGCGATCCTCAGGAGCGGCGTCTCGACGGTCCAGGGCAGCGGGCTCAGGCCGGTGAGCTCGTACTCCACGGGCAGCTCCCCGGAGGCCCGGGCGTGCTCGATGTAGGCGTTCACCCCCGAGGAGAAGGCTTCGAGGATGCGCCTGCCCTCGGGGTGATAGCTGTCGAACTCCTCGTCCGTCCACGGGCCGCGGTACTTGAGCAGCCGCGCCATCCGGTCGTGCCTGAGCGCCTCGGGCCCGAGGATCTCGGCGAGACGTCCCTCGCCCGCCCGCCGGTACATGTCCATCTGCCAGAGGCGATCCTGGGCCTGTACGAATCCTTGCGCGAAGAAGAGGTCGTCGAGGTTGTCGGCGTAGATGTGGGGCACGCCCCAGGGGTCGCGGATGACCTCCACCTCGGCTTCGAGCCCCGGAACCTCGATGGAGCCCTCGATCAGGGGGAGGCGCTCCTCTGCGAGGCTGGCGAAGTCCGCCGGCGGAGGGGCTCCGCAGGCCGCCGCCGCGAGGACGAGCGCGGCGCTCGCGGCGCGTGTGGAGAAAGGTCGTCGGCCCGCTCGGCTCTGCCTCTGTCTGCCCATGTCTCAGCCTCCGGAAGGAACGTCGCGGCGAAGGTAGGGTGGGGGCCGGCTTCGGGGAAAGCGGACGGTCGCCGGCCTGGGCGGAGGGCGCGAACGTTCCTCCCCCCACGCGTGTCCCCGAAGTGGAGGACCCACTCGAAGGAGGAGCCCGTGCTCACGCTCGAGATCATCGGCGTGGCGCTGTCTGCCATCCGCGCGAACGTGCTGCGGTCGGCGCTCACGACGCTGGGAATCGTCATCGGGATCGCCGCCGTGATGGCCATGGTGGCGCTCGGCGAGGGGGCCCAGGCTCGGGTTCGCGCCCAGATCGAGCGCATGGGCACCAACGTGCTGACGATCCGCCCCGGGCAGCAGTTCGCGCGCGGAGTCTCGCGCGGGGACGCGGAGATGTCGGTCTCGGATGCCGAGGCGCTGCGGGCCGAGACCGGGGGGCTGCTGCGCGTGGCGCCCGAGATCCAGTCGGGTCAGCAGGTCTCCTACCTGCGCTGGAACGCCCGGATCGACATCACGGGGACCTGGCCCGAGTACTTCGACATCTACGCCCACGGGCTGCGGGAGGGGCGCTTGTTCACCGAGACCGAGGTGCAGGGCCGACGGCGGGTGGCGGTGCTGGGCGCGCTCGTGCCCGAGGAGCTCGGCGAGGTCCCGCCCGAGGTGCTCCTCGGCGAGACGATCCAGGTCCGGGGGGTTCCCTTCGAGATCATCGGCATCCTGGAGGAGAAGGGGGATGCCGGCTTCCTCGATCCCGACGAGCAGATCTTCATCCCGATCTCCACGGCCCAGTACCGCGTCTTCGGGGGGCGGCGGAGGCTGCGCACGATCTACGCCGCCACCGAGACGCCCGAGCAGTTCGACATGGCCTTCGCCGAGATCGACCGCATCATGCGGCGCGAGCACCGGATCGCCGCCGCCGAGGAGGCGGACTTCCAGATCCGCAACTCCGCGGACCTGCTGGAGACACGCAACGAGGCCAACAGGACCTTCGCGCTGCTCCTCGCCGGCATCGCGGGCATCAGCCTCCTGGTGGGCGGCATCGGCATCATGAACATCATGCTCGTGTCCGTGACCGAGCGGACACGGGAGATCGGGGTGCGGATGGCGCTGGGCGCCACCCGCCGGGCGATCCTGATCCAGTTCCTCGCCGAGGCGCTGATCCTGTGCCTCCTCGGCGGCCTGTTGGGCGTCGCGGCCGGGTACGGCGCCGCCGGGCTGATCCGCCGGATCGCGTCGTGGGAGACCGCGGTGGCGACCGAGGCCGTGCTCGCGGCGCTCGGCTTCTCGGCGGTCGTCGGCCTCTTCTTCGGCATCTGGCCCGCCCGCCGGGCGGCGCGCCTCGACCCGATCGACGCGCTGCGCTACGAGTGAGGGCCGCCCCCGTCGACGGGACCGCGCCGCGCCTCTACCTTGGCTGCCGGCCGCGGACACCCTGTCCGTCGGGCGGCTCGTGTCTCGTGAGGAGGGTTGCAGCGTGAGGTCAGCGCGGAAGTGCCTGGCCGTCGCCGTCTCGGTGACGTGCGTGGGTGGGGTCGGAGCGTGCGGGACGGATTCGAGTGCTGGCTCGACGGGAAGCGACGGAGAGGTCCCGTCCTTCAGCGTGGATCCTTCCTGGCCGCTGGAGATGCCGAACCTGTGGATCATGGGGGCGGTCACCTCGGTCTTCGTGGACGCGCAGGACCACGTGTGGGTGACCCATCTGCCCGAGACGCTGACCGACGAGGAGATCGCCGCGGTGCTGGACCCGCCCCTCGGGACGTGCTGCGCGCCGGCCCCCGTCGTCATCGAGTTCGACGCGGACGGCCGCGTCGTGCAGGCGTGGGGGGACCCCGCCACGCAGGACGTGACGGAGTTCCCACGCAACGCCCACGGGCTCTTCGTGGATCACCGGGACAACGTCTGGATCGGAACGTACCGGCACCATCGGGTCATGAAGTTCACGCGGGACGGCGAGCTGCTCATGCAGATCGGCGAGTACGATCGCAACGGGGGCAGCAACGATCCCGATCTCCTCGGCGGGCCCGCCGGCATCTGGGTCGATCCCGGCACGAACGAGGTCTTCATCGCCGACGGGTACCGGAACCGCCGGGTCGTCGTCTACGACGGGGACACGGGCGAGTACCTGCGGCACTGGGGCGCCTACGGGAACCGGCCGGAGGACGAGTACCTCTACTCCTACGGGAGCGAGACCCACGAGTCCGCCCCGCCGCGCGAGTTCTCCACCGTGCACGGCCTGGTCGGGTCGAGCGACGGCCTGATCTACGTGGCGGACCGGCGCGGCAACCGGATCCAGGTCTTCCGGCAGGACGGGGAGTTCGTCACCGAGAGGATCATCGCGCCCCGGACGCTCGCGTCGGGCTCGGCCTTCGTGCTGGCCCTTTCGCCGGATGCCGAGCAGCGGTGGCTCTATCTCGCCGACGGCACGAACCACAAGGTGTGGATCCTACGCCGCGACGACCTCGAGGTGGTCGGGGAGTTCGGCCGCGGGGGACGCCAGGTCGGACAGTTCCTGCGCCCCCACGGGATGGGGATCGACTCGCACGGCAACCTGTACGTGGGCGAGGCCTCCACCGGGCGCCGGGTCCAGAAGTTCAGCGTGCGCTAGGCGCTTCGCGACCGGCCGGCGTCTCCGGGGGGGGCTCCGGTGCCGTGGTTCCCTAGCGCAGGTGCTCGTTGAAGAAGGCCATGGTGCGCTCCTGAGCGAGGCGCGCCGCAGCCTCGTCGTACCGCGGCGTCGTGTCGTTGTGGAAGCCGTGGTTCGCGCCCTCGTACATGTGCATCACGTACGACTTCCCGTTCGCCCGCAAAGCCTCCTCGAAGGCGGGCCAGCCGGCGTTGATCCGCTCGTCGAGCCCCGCGTAGTGGATCATGAGCGGCGCCCGGATGCGCGGCACGTCCTCGGATGCCGGCTGCGAGCCGTAGAAGGGGACGCCGGCTGCCAGGTCGGGCATCCGAACGGCCAACGTCCCGACCATGCCGCCTCCGAAGCAGAAGCCGACCGCCCCGACGCGTCCCGTGGAGTCCTCGTGCCCGATGAGATACTCCGCTCCGGCGATGAAGTCCTCCGTCATCGTCTCCCGGTCGAGCCGGCTTTGCAGGGCTCGGCCTTCGTCGTCGCTTCCCGGGTAGCCCCCCAGCGGCGTGAGCGCGTCCGGGCCGAGGGCGACGAAGTCGGCCGCGGCGAAGCGCCTGACCACGTCCTCGATGTACGGGTTCAGCCCGCGGTTCTCGTGGATGACGAGGACGCCGGGCCAGGGTCCGGTCCCCTGGGACGGACGTGCGAGCAGGCCCCGCATCGTGCCCGATCCCCGGGGCGAGGGATACTCGACGTACTCGGCGTCGATGCGCTCGTCATCGGGCGGTACCTGCTGGGCCCAGGCGTAGTGAGGCCTCAGGCTCTCGAACATCGCGGCCGCGGTCATGCCGCCGACGGCGAACTTGGCCGCTCCGTCGAAGAAGGCCCTGCGATCGATGATCCCGTGCACGTACTTGTCGAACAGCGCGAGGACCTCCTGCGGGAAGTCGCTCGCGCGCATGCGCTCCTCGGACATCACACCTCCTGGGCTCGACGACACCGCGGCCGCGGTCCTCCCCACGAGGATCGGCGGGCATCCGCGGCCCTCCAAGGTACGGTACGGCGGGCGTACCGACGAGTCGGGCCGCCACGCCGCTCTCGTCGCGGATCCGCTACCTTTCCACCAGATCCGGGACGGCGTCGGGTCCTTGTCGGCGCGGGTGCGTTGCGCCCGCGCCCGCGGCGGGGGCTCGCGGCTCTGCCTCCCGGCCACCTCACCCCGCTTCGGAGCGTGACAGCATGGACGGCAGCATGCTCATTCCCGAGTTCGATCACGAGTTCGCCGAGACCCGGCGCGCCCTCGAGCGCATTCCCGAGGACCGCTTCGAGTGGAAGCCCCACGACAAGTCGTTCTCCCTTCACGCGCTCGCGGCGCATCTCGCCGAGGTTCCGCGCTGGGTCCCGGTGACGCTGCACACGGACGTCTTCGACCTCGACGAGCCCTACGAGCGGGTCGTGCCGGAGACCAAGGAGGAGATCCTGGCCCACTTCGACGAGGCCGTGGCCGAGGCCCGCGGGATGATCGCCGGGGTGACCGCTGACCAGCTCGCTTCGGGTTGGTCGATGAAGCAGGGCGGGGAGGTCGTGCTGAGCATGCCGAAGGGCGCGGTCCTCCGCAGCTTCATCTTCAATCACAACGTGCACCACCGGGCGCAGCTCGGCATGTACCTGCGGCTCCTGGACGTTCCGGTTCCCGGGCACTACGGGCCCACCGCGGACGAGCGGTAGGGCCGCCGGAGCCGAGCACCCGATGCTTCGCGTCGTCCTCTGGACCGTCGGTTCACGATCGCATCGATCCTCGGAGAACCGCGTCCTGCGGTTTCCCTC
>JBFFWJ010000274.1:0-5373 GCA_041570315.1 Longimicrobiales bacterium
ACCGCCGCCCCGAGCTGGCCCTTTCCCCCGTCGATCACGATCAGCTCGGGAAGCGGCTTCTCCTCGTCCCGGAGCCTCCGCAGATACCTCGTGACGGCCTCGTGCATGGACCGGTAGTCGTCGTTGCCCCAGTCCCCCCTGATCCGCATGTGCCGGTACTCGGCCCGTCTCGGCTCGCCGTTCTCGAAGACCACCGCGCTCGCCACCGTCTCGGCGCCCTGGGTGTGCGAGACGTCGAAGCACACCATGAGACGGGGCACGACCTTGAGGTCCAGCTCGTCCTGGAGGCTGAAGAGCGCTTCCTCGGCCCGGTCGCCCGCATACGCGAGCGCGGTGACGCGGTCCTCGAGCACCTGACGCGCGTTCTGCTCGGCCAGCTCGAGCAGCCGCACCTTCTCACCGCGGCGAGGCACGACGACCTCGACCTTCCGGCCGCCGGCCTCGGAGAGGATCTCCGCGAGGAGCGCGCGATCGTCGAAGTCCCGAGGGAGCAGCACCTGTCGTGGGAGGTCGGCCATCCCCACCTCTCCCGCCCCCAGGTAGACGCGCGAGACGAGCGAGGCGAGCAGCTCCTCGTCCGACTCGTCGAGCACCTTGGCGAAGCGTTGGGATTCCCGGCCCAGGAGGAGCCCCGCGCGGACCCGCAGCACGACCCCCGCCCCGAGATCGCCGTCGCGTGCGATGGCGACCACGTCGAAGCTGCCCCCGGCGGCGTTGTGCACGCGCTGCTGGCGCGCCAGCCCGTCCAGCCCGGCGAGGACGTCGCGCATGCGCGCGGCCCGCTCGAAGTCCAGCACGCCGGCGGCCTCGCGCATCTCGGTCTCGACCGCGGTCCGGATCTGCTCGGTGTCGCCCTCCAGGATCCGCAGGATCTCGTCGATCATGGCGCGGTACTCCGCCTCGGACTGCAGCCCCACGCAAGGCGCCTTGCAGCGGCCGATGTGGAAGTCGAGGCACGGGCGCTCGGGGCCCTCACGGGGCAGATCGTATCGGCAGGAGCGCACCGTGTGCAGCCGCTTGACGACCTCGAGCGCCTGCCGCATCGAGCCCACGGACGTATACGGGCCGAAGTACCGGCTCCCGTCGTTGACGACGCGCCGGGTGACGTAGACCCTGGGAAACGGCTCCCTGACGGTCACCTTGATGTGCGGGTACCTCTTGTCGTCGCGCAGGAGAATGTTGAAGCGGGGCCTGTGCTCCTTGATCAGGTTCGCCTCGAGGATGAGCGCCTCGGCCTCGCTCCCCACGACGATCGTCTCCAGCGCGTCGATCTGGCGCACGAGGTCGCGGTTCTTCGCCGACAGGTCGGCGCCGCCCCGGAAGTAGCTCCGTACCCGGGCCCGCAGGGACTTGGCCTTGCCCACGTAGAGCACCTGGCCGCGCGCGTCCCGAAAGAGGTAGACGCCCGGCCGGGTGGCGAGGGATCGACGGGTTTCGCGGTCGACGGGCACGAGCGACGGGTGTGTCGGGAAGCCCAGGACGCGGATCAGGACGGCCGTCCCGCCCGGGCGGTGGCGACGCGGCGGGCGATCACCCGGCCGGCCGGCGCCACCGGACGGGCCGTTCGCCCAGGAGGGCTGCCACGGCCACGTACACTACCCCGAACGGGACGAGCGTTTCCAGCGCCAGGACGACCGGTCCGGCCGGCGGAAGCCCCAGCTGGAGGAGGACGCCGGTGGCGGCCGCGAGCGCCCCGGCCACGGAGAGCCGCAGCACGTAACCGAGCCCCGGGCCGTGGGGGCCCACGCGCTGGGCCAGGCGGCGGCGCAGCAGCGCGAACTCCACCCACGCGCCCGCCGACGCCCCCAGGCCGAGCCCGACGGCCCCGAAGCGGAGGTCGGCGAGCCGATACCGGTCGAGCGGGAACATCAGCGCCACGCCCACGACGAGCGTGACCGCCACCCGCACGTAGGCGAAGCGCGCCGGGGAGCGCGTGTCGCGCAGGGCGTAGAACGCCGACGAGAGCGCCCGCGAGCTCGCCGACGCGGGCAGGCCCAGCGAGAAGGCCCCCAGGACCGCCCAGGTGACCAGCACCTCTGCGGAGCCGAAGGCGCCCGTCTCGAAGAGGCCCGCGATGGCGACGTCGCCCAGCGCGAGGTAGCCGACCGTGGAGGGGATCAGGAAGTAGGCCACGCGGCCCAGCGCCACCGACACGCGCTCGGCCAGCAGCCGTCGGTCCTCCTCGCGCATGCGCGACAGCTCGGGCAGCTCCGACGCGGCCACGCTGATCCCGAAGAGCGAGATCGGAAGCCAGTAGAAGGTCTGCGCGTAGCCGAGGATGGCGATCGCGCCACTCGCCAGCAGGCCGGCGAGGAAGATCTCGAACCAGGCGCTGAGGTTGACGACGCCCCGCGCGGCGACCACCGGGCCGAAGTTGCGGATCGCCTCCCCCACCCCCTCCACCTTGCGCCCCAGGGAGAGGCGCAGGCCCCCGAGGTGCCCCAGCACGAACGGAGCCTGCAGCCCCAGCTGAAGCGCGCCCCCCGCGACCGCCCCCCACGCGAGCGCCACGACCAGATCGCGCTCGCCGAGACCCCAGACGAGCCCTCCCCCGACCATGGCGGTGATGAGGGCGAGGTTCCACAGCGCCGGGGCGACGTACGACACGAAGAAGCGGCGGTGGCTGTCGAGAATGCCCATCGCCCACGCCGAGAGGACGAAGATCCCGACCATCGGGAAGAGGATCCGCACCAGCGTCGCGGTGAGACGCTGCTTGTCGGGGGACCACAGCGGGAAGAAGAGCTGGACCACGAGCGGAGCCGCCAGGACGCCGACCAGGACGACCGTGCCCGCCACCACGCTCAGGATGCCCAACGCGGCCCCGGCGAAGCGCGCCGCGTCGTCTTCCCGGCCCTGCTCCACGAGCTCGGCGTAGACCGGGATCATCGACGCCGACAGCGTGCCTTCCCCGAGGAGGTTGCGCAGCACGTTGGGCAGGCGCAGCGCGGCGCGCCACACGTCGGCTACGTCGCTCGAGCCGAAGAAGTGGGCGAACACCCGCTCGCGGACGAACCCCAGGACGCGGCTGACCAAGATCCCGGCGCCGACCCGGGCTGCGGCGCGGCCCTGGCGGGCGCGGGCCTCCTGCGTCGACTCAGGCCGCGCCGTCGTCACCGGGCGGGAGCGCGGCCCCCTCGACCTCCTTGCGCTCCGTGAGAAGCCGGTGCACGAACTGGCTCTCCTCGTCCAACCGCGTCACCTCCTCGGAGAGACGCTCGACCTCGCCCTCAAGGTAGGCGATGCGCTCGGCCGTCAGATCGGCGGGAGCGTCGAGGCTGTGTCGCTCGAGGCGCGACGCGAGAGCCCGCCCCACCTGGGAATCGAGCACGATCGCCAGGAGCGGGATCAGGACGACGAGTACGAGGATGAGCTGCAGGAACATGGGGTGAAGTTAGAGCGCAGGGCGTACCGGACAACAGAGCCTATTGAACAATACGCCCGCTCACCCGTCGAGATTCACCTCGAAGCGATCGTAGAGGTCGTCGAGCACGGCCTCGCCATACCTCGTCAGATAGTAGAACGGGCTTTGGATGCGCTCCGCCGGCCTGCCCCGGGGGTACAGGTGGACCTGCGCCTTCTCGAGCTGCTGCAGCGCGATGTCGGTCTCGCGCTTGACCGCCTGCACGACCTTCCGCTCGAGATCGTCGATCGCCGCGAACGCCTGGCTGCGCATGTGCTGCACGGGGCCCTTGAGCGTGGGGTCCACGCCCCGCGTCACGGCCTGCAGCTCGCCGGCCGACGCCCCGACGGCGCCGCGCAGCTTGCCGAGCGCGGCACGCACGTCGTCGGGGACCTCCCCGCGCGCCATCTCGCCCGCGATCTCGTGGAACGGCCTCGCGAGCGCCTCGATCGCCACCCCGAACTTGTCGAGCACCTTGCGGACCTTGGCCTCGACGGGCGTCGCGCCCCAGCGGGGGTAGACCACGGGCATGCGGATCCCGTGCGCCTCGAAGTAGTCCCCCAACTGGGCGAAGTAGGCGACCTCGCCGGGCCCGCCGACGTAGGCGAGCGTGGGAAAGAGGGAGCTCTCGACGACGGGGCGCAGGAGCACGTTCGGGCTGAGCGCCCCGGGGTCCGCGTCGCGGGCCGCGAGAACCTCCTCGAGCGTGGCGCTCGCGCCGCTCGTGCGCAGCTGGAAGCCCGTGCCGTGCCGGTAGAGCCGCTCCCGGCCGCCGGGCCCTTCGAGGAAGAGGTTCACGCCGTTCTCCAGGACCGGCACCTGGAGCGGGTACCCGGCGGCGCCCAGCGCCGCCCCGGTGTCGCGCAAGATGCCCTCGAGCTCCGCCGCTCGGTGCAGCTCGGCCCGCAGGACCGCGGCCGAGTCGCGCTTCACCGCCGGATGCGCGGCGTCCGTGAAGACGAGGCCGAAGCGCCCCAGAAGCGTCTGCAGGGTCTCGTGGAACCCTTCGGGGATCGTCACACCCGCCCGAAACGAGCGTCGAATCAACTCGAAATACGGAGGGCTAAATTCAGTCTCTGGAAGCTGTTTGATAAATTCATCCGCGACGCGTTCTACGGCCTCCGAGAGGCGCACCCGGTGCAACGCGGGCTGGACGACGGGGTCCGGGGGCGCGACGTCGAAGCGGTGCACCTCGTTGTCGAGCCCCACGAGATCGGCGTGGCTCGCCTCCTCCCAGTCGTGGTCCTCGGAGGCGACCCAGAAGAGCGGCAGGACGGGGCGGCCGAGCCGCGTCTCGAGGGCCTCGGCCAGCCGGACCGCCGTCAGGGCCTTGAGGATGCTGTACAGCGGCCCCCCGAAGAGCGCCGGCTGCTGGCCCGTCGTGACCATGTACCCGCCCTGCTCGACGAACCGCTCGAGGCGGGCCGGGTCGCCGGCCTCGGGAAGCGTGACGGCCTCGAGCGCCCGCTCCCGCTCCTCGCGGCCGAAGCGGCCATCGACCTCCTCGGCCTTGCTGAGGAAGGCGTCGGCTTCGCGGAAGTGCCCACGAAAGAACGCCGCGACGGCCGGCTCCTCGGCGAGGTAGCTGTCCACGACCGGTCCGCCGGAGGGGTGGGCCACGGCGAGGTCCAGGTTGAGGGCATGCGCCACGCGGGACTCCTCTCGGTGCACGGTGTCAGCCCTTGTGGTAGGGCTCGCGCCGGACGATCGTGCCGGCCCGGTAAAGCTGCTCGGCGAGGACCAGTCGCGCCATCTCGTGCGGCAAGGTCATCTCGGAGATCGACAGCCTCCGCGCGGCGCGCTCGAGGACGCTCGGCGCCAGGCCGTGCGCGCCGCCCACGACGAAGGCCACGCCGGGGCTCGACCGCACGGCGTGCCCCTCCAGGTAGCTCGCGACGGCCAGCGCGCTCTCGCAGTGGCGCTGCATGCGCAGAGAAAGGGTCTTCAACCCGCGCAGCGCGAGAAACGCGTCG
>JBFFWJ010000275.1:0-5346 GCA_041570315.1 Longimicrobiales bacterium
CGACCAGCTGATGCTGGTCAGGCGAGTGACATCAAAGGTGTCGGAGACGGAAACATCGACCGCGTCGGTCGGTCCGGCGCTCCGGCCGCCGGTGCCCCGGAACCGGCCGGACGGAGTTCGCGTACCACGCGTATGATCGCCCGACGCGTCGCCCGTGCGGTCCTTCTCGCGCTCTTGCCGAGCGCGCTGGCCAGCGCCGCCGTCGCGCAGGCCGCAGAGGCCTCGGGCGACTGGAACACCCCACGCGTCCTCGACCTGGTCGAGCGTGCCCGCTCCCTCCGCCGCGACGCGGTCGTGGACAGCACCTTCCGGTCCTATCAGGCACAGGCGAGAGGGTACGTGTACTTCTTCGTGGACCGTCCGGATTCGGAGGACCACGTCCTGGTCAAGGCCGACCAGGTCGCCCTCGACCTCTTCTGGCGGGCGCCGAACGACGCCAAGCAGCGCATCGTGGGCCAGCGCGACGAGAGGGTCCTTCCCACGAACATCCGATACCATCTCGACCACCTCACCGTCGTCCAGGACGACTTCGGCGACTACATCCGCCTCGGGGACGGCGACGAGGTCGAGGCGGTCCTCCACCCGGTGGGTCCGGGCTCCCGGTCAACGTACGACTTCCAGCTCGTCGACTCGCTGAGCCTGAGCTACGGGACGGAGGGCCGCGAGGTTCGGGTGTACCAGATTCGCGTGCGGCCCCGACGCCTCGACGCACCGGGCTTCATCGGCGCGATCTTCGTCGACCGGGACAACGGGGCGATCGTGCGGATGAACTTCTCCTTCACCCCCGCCTCGTACGTAGACCCCTACCTCGACTACATCCGCATCTCGCTCGACAACGCGCTGTGGCTCGGGCGACATTGGCTGCCGTACCGGCAAGAGGTCGAGCTTCGGCGGGAGATGCCCCTGCTCGACTTCTCGGCGGGGAGCGTGATCCGGAGTCGGTTCGAGATCCGCGACTACGACTTCAACGTCGCTCTGCCACCCATGCTCTTCGCGACCCGGGGGGTGAGCGCGGTCTCTCCGTCGCAGCGCGCCGCCTTCCCCTTCGAGGCGGGCCTCTTCGACCAGATCGAGGAGGAGGGCCTGACGGTGTCCTCGACCATGGAGGAGGTGCGCACGCAGGTCCGCGAGGTGGTCGAGGACGAGGTGCTGACGGGCCTCGCGCCGCTTCGCGTGCACCTCGACGGCCTCTCCGATTTCGCCCGCTACAACCGCGCCGAGGGCCTTCGCGTGGGAGCCGGCCTCACCCTGCGTCCGAGCGGAGACCTGCAGGTGCGACCCTCGGCGGGGTACGCCTTCGGCCGGAAGCGACCGTCCGGCTGGATCACCGCGAGCGGGTCCGGTCGCGGGGGGATCCGCCTCGAGGCGTACTGGGACGATCTCGGCGACATCGGCGGCAACCCCGGCGCCACCCCGCTCGTGAACACGATCAGCGCGGTCTCGGGCTCCAAGGACTATCTCGACCCGTACTTCAGGCGCGGAGCCGGCCTCACGCTGGGCTCGGAGGGAGGAGGAGCTTCGCTCCGCCTCCGCTGGGAGCGCCATGCCTCGGCGCGGGACGTCGTGTCCGAAGGACCGGACACCGAGTTCCGGCCGGTGCGCTCCGTCCACGAGGGGACGCTGGCGGCCGCGTCGCTCTCGGTGCCCTTCCCCGCTCCGGGGGAGGGCCGCGGGCGCCTGACCACGACCGGCGGACGGCTCGAGGACCGGACGGTCCTCTCGGCGGAGGGGAGCGTCGACTGGCGGGTCGGCTCCCCGGGAGGCGCCGGCGGAGGGCGCGTCCTCGCGCAGGGTGGCCTCAGCAACCCCGGCGCACCCGCTCAGTCGATGTTCATGATCGGAGGTCGCCACACCCTTCCCGGCCATGACTACCGCGCCTTCCTCGGCAACGCGTACTGGCTCCTCCGAGCCGAGGCCACCGTGCCCCTGCGCCGCCCGTACGTGGGAATCCGGGCCATCGGCGCCGTCGGTGCGACACACCTCGGTGACGTCGATCTCCCTGCGGACTGGCCGCTCGTCGACTCCGGCGGGCTTCGAGGCTCCGTGGGCCTGGGGCTTTCGATCGGGTGGGACACGATGTTCATCGATGTCGCGCACGGCGTGCGCGGCGGCGGGTGGGAGGCGGTGTTCTCCGTCTCCGAGCAGTTCCGGGGCTGGATGTAGCACGCGGGCGGGTGCGCCGAGACCCGGCCACCGGCCCGGGCCTCGGCGTCGCGCCACCCGCGCTAGGCGGCCTCCTCCATCTCCGGCGTGCTCGAGCCGCCCTTCGACGACAGCAGCACGATGTCGCGCACGATGACCTCGGCCGTGGGAATGACGATGCCGTCGCGCTCGTAGGAGTCGTACTCGATCCGACCCTCGACGTACACGCGGTCCCCCGTACGGATGTAGTCCTCGGCGAACTCCGCCTGTCGGTTCCACAGCGTGAGGCGATGCCAGTCCGTCCGCTCCTCCTCCTCGGATCCCGACGTCACCCGCCGGTTGGTCGCGATCGAAAAGTGCGCCACCTTCGTGCCGCTCTTCGTCTGCTGGATGTCCGGATCCCGACCTACATTCCCGATCAGGGTGATCTTGTTGACGGACCGGCTCATGGGGATTCCCTCCGCTCTGGGGTCGATCCGCCCGGCCTGGCGACCGGGCTCTCTTGTAGGATCGGAGGATCGCCTCTGCGGGGTGGCGCCCCGATGGCCGAACGGGACGACTTCCCGGTCAGCCCTTGCACTCGTACCAGTTGCGCCCGGCGCCCCATTCGGCGACCAGCGGCACCGACAGCTCGACGGCCGCCTCCATCCGCCCGACGACCAGATCCCGCACCGAATCCACGTCGCCATCGGGCACCTCCAGCAGGAGCTCGTCGTGGACCTGCAGCAGAAGCAGAGCCTCCGCGCCGGCGGCGTCGAGCGCGTCCTGTACGTCGATCATGGCCTTCTTCATCAGGTCCGCGGCGGTCCCCTGGATCGGCGTGTTCTGCGCGACCCGCTCACCGAACTGCCGTACGTTCCAGTTCCGGGAGCGCAGCTCGGGCACATAGCGCCGTCGGCCCATCAGCGTTTCCACGAAGCCGGTCTCCCGCGCCGTCGCGATCTGCGCATCGAGGAAGTCGCGCACGCCTCGAAAGCGCTCGAAGTACGTCGCGATGAACTCCTTCGCCTCGTCGCGCGAGATGCCCAGCTGACGAGCCAGGGAGAAGGGCCCCTGCCCGTAGAGGGTGGCGAAGTTGACGGTCTTGGCCTGGGCCCGTTGACCGGGCGACACCTCGTCCACCGGCACGTCGAAGATCACCGAGGCCGTCTGCCGGTGCACGTCGATGCCCTCGGTGAAGGCGGTCACGAAAGCCTCGTCTCCGGAGAAGTGGGCCAGGATGCGGAGCTCGATCTGCGAGTAGTCGACGCCGAGGAAGAGCGTGCCCGGGGCCGACACGAACCCCTTGCGGATCTCGCGACCGATGTCGGTGCGGACGGGGATGTTCTGCAGGTTGGGCTCACTGGACGAGAGACGTCCGGTCGCGGCGACCGTCTGGTTGAAGCTCGTGTGGATACGGCCCGTATCGGGGTGCACCAGCTCCGGGAGCGCGTCCACGTAGGTCGAGCGGAGCTTCTCGAGCTCCCGGTACTCCATCATGAGCCGGGGCACGTCGTGGCCCATGGCCGCCAGCTCCTCGAGCACCGACGCGTCCGTGGAGGGTCCGGTCTTCGTCTTCTTGAGCACGGGCAGCTCGAGCTTCTCGAAGAGGACCTGCCGGAGCTGGGGGGTGGAGTTCAGGTTGAAGTCACCACCGGCGAGCTTGAAGATTTCCTCCTGAATCAGGTCCAGCTCGCGCTTGAGCCTGGCTCTCATCGCCCGGAAGAACTCGGCGTCGATCGTGATGCCCGCGAGCTCCATGCGAACCAGGACCGGCACGAGCGGCATCTCGAGCTCCGCCATCAGGTCGGCCAGAGCCGCTTCCCGCAGCCTCGGGCGGAAGTGGTCCCGCAGCCGACCGGAGAGGTCGGCCGTCTCGCACAGGTGCTGCCGCGCGCGCTCGACGGGCGCCTCGGAGAAGGAGCCCCGCCCACGCCCGGTCCCGACCACGTCGTCGTAGGAGGTCGGCCTGTGCCGGAAGATCTCCATCGAGAGCGCGCTCAGGTCGTGCCCCCGGCGGCCCGGGTCCAGGACGTAGCTGGCGACCATCGTGTCGAAGGCGAAGCCGGCCAACCGGACGCCGGCTCGCGAGAGCGCCAGGGCCGAGCGCTTGAGGTCGTGGCCGACCTTCTCGATCGCCGGGTCCTCCAGGAGCCCGGTGAGACCGGACATGCTCGAGTGACTCGCGGGCGGCAGGTTGCGCACGCCTGCGGGGTCTTCGCCCTCGAAGGTCAGCTCGAAGGGCTGCACGTGGCCGAAGGGCAGATACCAGGCGGCCCCGGACCCGACCGAGAGGCCGATCCCGACCAGCTCGCCCCGAAGCGGGTCCGGCGAGGAAGTCTCCGCAGCGAGCGCCACCCTCCCGGCAGCGCGCACGGCGGCGACGACCTCTCCGACGCCCTCGACGCGGTCCACGACCCGGTAGTCGACAGGGCGCTCCCCCTCCGCCTCCCCCCCTCCCGTGCCCGGACCCGGGCCTCGGACGCGCGAAGCCCCGACGCGTACATGAGCTCGAGCATGGCCCGGTCCCGCATTCCCTCGGGCGTGTCCCGGTCGGGGGCGGACAACAGGTTCTCCACCTCGGACAAGGTCAGGTACTTGGGGAGGGGCCGCCCCGTCTTCGGACCACGCGCCTCCGAGATCGGGTTTACGGGCAGAACCCCTTCGCGGACGAGATACCGGAAGAACGACCGGACCGTGGAGACGTTGCGGGAGACGCTGCGCGCGGAAAGCCCTCCGTCCCGCAGAGAGGAAAGGAACGAAAGGAAGTGCGACCGGGAGAAATCGGATAGCCCTGCTTCTTTGGAAACGACGCATGCGGTGAACCGCCGCATGTCGAAGCCGTAGGATTCGACGGTGTTAGCCGTAAGCCTGCGCTCGGTCCGCAGGTGAAGGAGGAATCCGTCTGCAAGGGCATCGATATCCACAACATTCTACCGTTTTCGGGGCTTAAGGACGGCGTCCCCGGGCAGATTCGCCGCATCGGCCACGCCGGCCGTAATTTCCCGGATGCTCGCCTCCATCTTGTCCAGATCGATCACGGCGCAGGTCGGCTTTCCGCTTAAGAATCCGCACGCCTCGCCGGGGTTCAGGATCAGGGCCCTCCCGATCCGCATCGTCAGCGGACGGTGGGTGTGGCCGAACAGGATCAGGTCGAACTTGCCCCCTTCGCCGATTTCCTCCTGGAGCTCGTCGAAGGAGTGGGCCATGAGGACTTTCCGCCCG
>JBFFWJ010000276.1:0-5334 GCA_041570315.1 Longimicrobiales bacterium
GCGCTTCCCGAATCCGGCGTTCGCCCCCGAGTGGACGATCGGCCTGGGCGAGACCGCGGAAGTGATCGCGGAGGAGTTCTCGGTGAGCCGCGAGGCCCAGGACGCCTTCGCGGCGGAGAGCCAGCGTCGCGCGGAGCGCGCGATCGCGGAGGGCCGCTTCGCCGACGAGATCGTGCCGGTCGCGATCCCGCAGCGTAACGGCGACCCCCTCTTGGTCGACGTCGACGAGCACCCCCGGCCGGGCACGACGGCCGACGGGCTGGCACGGCTCCGTCCGGTCTTCAAGCCCGGAGGAACGGTGACGGCCGGCAACTCGTCGGGAATCAACGACGGCGCGGCCGCGCTCCTGATCGTCTCGGCGGCGCGGGGTGAGGCGCTCGGGCTCGAGCCGATGGCCAGGGTCGTGGCGGGAGCGGTGGCCGGCGTGGAGCCCCACCGCATGGGGATCGGCCCGGTGCCGGCGACCCGCAGAGCGCTCGCGCGCGCGGGCTGGGACGTCCGTGACCTCGACCTCGTGGAGCTCAACGAGGCCTTCGCCGCCCAGGCGGTCCCGTGCATCGCCGAGCTCGGCCTCGACGGCGAGCGGGTCAACGTCAACGGAGGCGCGATCGCCCTCGGCCACCCTGTGGGCTGCTCCGGCGCCCGCATCGTGGTCACGCTCGTGCACGAGATGAGGAAGCGCGGCGCGCGCAGGGGCCTGGCCTCGATGTGCATCGGCGTCGGCCAGGGGATCGCCGGCCTCCTGGAGCGCGCATGAGCCGCATCGACCGGGTCGCCGTGCTCGGCGCCGGCACGATGGGGCACGGGATCGCCCAGGTGTGCGCCGCCGCAGGATGCTCCGTATGGCTGCACGACGTCGACGAGGTCGCCGTTTCGGCCGGCGTCGAGCGCATCCGCGCAAACCTCGACAAGGGCGTCGAGCGCGGAAAGCTCACCGCGGACGAGCGCGACGCCACCCTGTCCCGCGTGGCGGCTACGACCGACGTCGCCCGAGCCGTGCGGGAGGCCGACCTCGTCGTCGAGGCAGCGCCGGAGTCGATGGAGCTCAAGCGGCGCATCTTCGCGGACGTGGACGCGTCGGCGGCCGGCGGTGCGATCCTGGCGACGAACACCTCGTCGCTGTCCATCGCGGAGATCGCGGGCTCGGTCCGGGAGCCCTCCCGATTCATCGGGCTGCATTTCTTCAACCCCGTGCACATCATGCAGCTCGTCGAGGTGGTTTGGGGCCCCGAGACGTCACCCGAGACGCGGGACGCGGCGGTGGCCTTCGTGCACCGGCTCGGCAAGGAGCCCGTGATCGTCAAGGACGCGCCCGGATTCGCGTCTTCGCGCCTGGGCATCGTCCTCGGGATGGAGGCCATCCGCATGGTCGAGGAGGGCGTCGCCAGCCCCGAGGACATCGACAAGGCGATGGAGCTCGGCTACCGCCACCCGATGGGCCCGCTCAAGCTGACCGATCTCGTCGGCCTCGACGTGCGCCTGGGCATCGCGGAGTACCTGCACGAGACGCTCGGCTCGGAGGCGTTCGAGCCCCCGCACCTCCTCCGGCGCATGGTCGCCGAAGGCAGGCTGGGCAAGAAGAGCGGCCGGGGGTTCTACACATGGTGACCCCGCCCGCGTCCTCCGGCGGCGAGGGGCCCGTCGTGGTCCGGAAGCGGGACGACTTCATCGCGGTCGTCACGCTCGACCGTCCCGAGAAGCTCAACGCCCTGAACGCCGAGGTGCGGGGCTTGCTTCGCGATGCCTTCGACGCGCTCGAGAGGGACGACGAGGTGCGCGCCGTGGTGCTCCACGGCATCGGCGACAAGGCGTTCATCGCCGGAGCGGACGTGACCGAGTTCGCGGCGCGTTCCCCCGAGGAGCAGCGCGCCGTGTACGCGCGGCGCCGCGTGTACGAGACCGTGGCGGACTTTCCCAAGCCCGTGATCGCGGCGATTCACGGCTTCTGCATCGGCGGCGGGTGCGAGATCGCGTTGGCCTGCGACGTGCGCGTGGCGGACCGCACGGCGCGCCTGAGCCAGGCGGAGATCCGGATCGGGCTGATCCCGGGGGGTGGGGGCACCCAGCGTCTCGCGAGGCTCGTGGGGCGTGGCTGGACCTCGATCATCTCGCTCACCGGGGACTTCGTGGACGCGGAGGAGGCGCACCGCATCGGCCTCGTCGACGTGCTCGTGGACGAGGGCCAGCACCTGACGCGCGCGCTCGAGCTCGCCGCCCGGATGACTCGATGGAGCCCCGTCGCGCTTCGACTCACGAAGGACGCGATCCGGGCGGCCTTCGAGATGCCCCTGGCCGAGGGGCTCGCCTACGAGAAGGAGCGCTTCCTCGAGGCCTTCGGCTCCGAGGACGGCCGGGAGGGCGTGGCCGCCTTCGTCGAGAAGCGGAAGCCCGAGTACAAGGGCCGCTGACCGGGCCCCCGACGGGCTCCCGCCCGACGGAGCGGAGAGGCACCGGCCGGCGGCTTCGCGAGGTGGGGAGACGGCGCCTCCGAGCGGAGTGCATCCCCTTGCCGGGGCCACACCTCCGTGCGGGGGCGCCGCCGGGACGCTAGGATTGCCCGGTTCCCCTCGCCGTGAGCCGTCCATGAGCCTCAAGTCCGCCCGGGTCTGCGCGAGCGCCTACATCCTGGCAGCGCTGATCTTCGTCACGTGGCCCGGTCTCCTCCCCTTCGCGCGCATCCGCCCGTTCATCCTCGGCATGCCCTTCTCGATGGGGTGGATCGCAGGATGGGTCGCGGGCCTGGTGATCGTGCTCGTCCTGCTCGACCGCGTCGAGAGGCGGCACCGGGGCGGGGGTGACGGCTGATGGAGCGCTGGGTCGTCGTCACGGTCATCATCGCGCTGTACCTGGGCCTGACGCTGACGATCGGGCTCCTGGCCGGACGGCGCTCGACGCACAGCGTCACGGGGTACGTGGCCGCCGACCGCAGCTTCGGCCTTCTCGTGATGTACTTCGTGACCGGAGCGTCCGTCTTCAGCGCCTTCGCCTTCCTCGGGGGACCGGGCTGGGCCTATTCCCGCGGTGCCGCGTCGTTCTACATCCTGGCCTACGGGGCCCTGGGCATGGCGCCCTTCTACTGGATGGGGCCGCGCATCGCGGCGCTGGGGCGCCGCCACGGCTACGTCACCCAGGCCCAGCTGATCACCGGGCGCTTCCCCTCGCGGAACCTGTCAGCGCTCGTGGCCCTGCTGAGCCTGATCGCCTTCGTGCCCTACATCACGCTGCAGATGAGAGGGGCCGGGATCGTCATCGAGGCCGTGACCGACGGCAACGTACCCCTCTGGCTCGGCGCGCTCGTCGCCTACGGGATCGTGATCATCTACGTGCTCTCGGCCGGTGCCATGGCGGTGGGCTGGACGAACACCTTCCAGGGCGTCTTCATGGTGGTGATCGCCTGGACCCTGGGCCTCTACCTCCCGTACCGCTTGTACGGGGGCATCGGGCCGATGTTCGAGCAGATCGCGGCGGCCCGGCCCGAGCTCCTCGTGCCGCCGGGGCTCGACGGCGCGGGAGAGCCGTGGACGTGGGGCGCGTACTCGACCTTCATCCTCGTCAGCGCGGTGGGCCTGATGATGTGGCCCCACCTCTTCATGAAGGCGTTCACGGCCAAGGACGACGACACGCTGAGGCGCACCGTCATCCTCTTCCCGACGTTCCAGCTCTTTCTGATCCCGGTCTTCCTGATCGGCTTCTCGGGGGTGCTCTTCGAAGGAGAGCCTTCGGCGCCGGACTTCATCCTGCCCTTCATGATCCTCGAGACGAGCCTTCCCTCGCTCGTGGTCGGCCTCTTCTGCGCCGGAGCGCTATCCGCCTCGATGTCCACCGGTGACGCGCTCCTGCACGCATCCGCCTCGGTGTTCGTCGAGGATGGCGTCGCCAAGTACGCGACGCTCACCGACCATCAGCAGAGGCTCCTGATGAGGGCGCTCGTCCTGCTCACCGGAGCCGTCGCCTACTACTACGCGCTCGACCCCGACTCCTCCCTCGTCCTTCTGCTGGCGTCGGCCTACGGGATCATCTCGCAGTTCGCACCCCCGGTGGTCGCGGCGCTCTACTGGCGCCGGGCGACCACTCCCGGCATCATCGCGGGCCTCGTCGCCGGCGCCGCCACGGCAGTGTTCTTCTGGCTCAACCCCGCGCTGAAGCCGCTCGACATGCACGAGGGCGTGATCGGGCTGCTCGTTCACGTCCCCGTCCTCGTGGGCGTCAGCCTGGCGACCCCCGCACAGCCCGACGAGCATCTGGAGGGGTTCCTGGGATGACAGGGCGGCGGAAGGCCGCGAAGGGGGCCAGGAGCCGCGAGGGGACGGTGAGCCGGCGGGGGCGGACCGCGTCGGGGCGTGGCCCCCGACCTGCGGGACCGGGCACCGACCGGGCGCAGACCGGCAATGATCGGAGCCGTCGCGCCCGCGTCCCCGTCTTCAGTCGTCGGCCCGCCGCACCGTCGATTGGGCCAGAGTCGAGACCACCGAGGCGCTCTCGCCGACCGGAACCCTCACGCCGTACATCTCGTTCGGGGGCGTGACGCCCCTGGTCACGTGGGGGTTCAGGCGCGCGAGGACGTGTGTGGGCAGATCGAGCGCGTCCGCCACGCTCGACAGCCGCGTGCCACCCGGCACGAAGACGTTGTCGTACCGGTACGGCTCGAGCCGGCCCGCGAAGCCGACGGCATCGGCGTCCTTGGCCAGGAGCGTCACCGCGATCAGCTTCGGGATGTACTCCCGGGTCTCCCTGGGGAGGTACTCCAGCACCTGCCAGTAGATGTCCTCGTCCCCCATGCGGCCGTCCACGTGGAGGTTGAGGATCCGCTCCACCCGACCCGGACCGGCGTTGAACGCTGCGGCGGCGAGGTACCACGAGCCGAAGCGGTCGTAGAGCACCTGGAGGTAGTCGAGCGCGGCGTCCGTCGCGCGCACGGGGTCGCGGCGCTCGTCGACGTACTCGTCGACCCGCAGGCCGTACTGCTGAGCCGTCGGGCCCATGAACTGCCATAGGCCCACCGCCGACACGCGAGACACCGCGTAGGGAGACATTCCCGACTCGATCAGCGCCACGTACAGCAGCTCCTCGGGCATGCCACGCGCGCGCAGCTTGTCGCGGATCATCTCGGAGAACAGCCCTCGGCGCTCCAGGAGGTACTCGAACTCCTCGCGCCGGGAGGTCTCGAATGCGTCCATCCAGCGCTTGACCCGGGCGTTGACGTGCAGCGGGATCCCGGCAGGAGACGCCTCGGACACCTCGACGGCGTCGACCGTCTCGGTCTGAGCAACCGGATCGTGGGCCAGCCACAGGACGGGAACCGCGAACAGCGGAGTCACCGCCAGCGTCCTCAGC
>JBFFWJ010000277.1:0-5318 GCA_041570315.1 Longimicrobiales bacterium
GAAGGAGGGCACCGTGAGGGTAGGGATCGTGGCCGCGCTCGCGGCTGTGTACCTGCTGTGGGGATCGACCTACCTGGCGATCCGCTTCGCGGTCGAGACGATGCCTCCGCTGACGATGGCCGCGACGCGCTTCTTCGTGGCCGGAGGCAGCCTGTACGCCTGGGCGCGAGCCACCGGCGCCGGGCCGCCGACGCGGACGCAGTGGCGTGACGCGGCGATCGTGGGGACGCTGTTGCTCGCGGGGGGCAACGGCGCCGTCGTGGTCGCGGAGCAGTGGGTGGCGTCGGGTCTGACCGCGCTGCTCGTGGGATCCGTGCCGCTCTGGCTGGTGATCCTGGATGCGGCCTTCGGATCCCGCGCCCGAACCACGCGCCGCGCGACGGTCGGCCTCGCCCTGGGCTTTGCGGGCGTGGCGCTGCTGACGGGGGCGCCGGGCGCGGGCGCCGGGGGGAGCGAGGAGCTCGCGGGCGCCCTCCTCGTGCTGGCCGGCTCCTTCGCGTGGGCCGCCGGCTCCCTCTTCTCCCGCTACACACGATCCCAGCCGAGGCCGCTGCTGTGGGTTGCGATGCAGATGCTGTGCGGTGCCGTGTCCCTTTCGGCTCTCGCGGTCGCGTTCGGGGAGCCCGCCGGGCTGGACGTCCGCGCGATCTCGGCCAGGTCGTGGTGGGCGCTCGCGTACCTGATCGTCTTCGGCGCGCTCATCGCGTACACGGCGTACATCTGGCTCCTTGGCGCGACGAGCCCGGCTCGGGCGGGCACGTACGCCTACGTGAACCCGGTCGTCGCCCTTCTCCTGGGCTGGGCGCTCGCGGACGAGCCCTTGAGCCTCCGGGCCCTCGCCGCGTCGGCGATCATCCTCGGCGCGGTGGTCCTGATCACGTCGGAGGTCGGGCACCGAGCGGGCCGGGGCGCTTCTGCCCGGCGGGTACGGGGCGGCCCTGATCCCCTGGCCGGCGCCCACCCGTGAGTAGCCCCGGAAGGCGGCCATCCACTAGCTTGCCGCGCCCGACGTCGCTGGCCGTGCCTCAACCCATGGATCGATGCGGCTCTTCATCGCGCTGAACATCCCCAAGAAGCTGAGGGACCGGATCCACCGCGCGGCCCGGCCGCTGCGGGAGGAGGGGATGCCGGTGCGCTGGGTCGAGCCCGACCGCTATCACGTCACGCTGAAGTTCCTCGGAGAGGTTCGGCGGGAGCGGATGGCGGGCGTCGAGGAGGTCATGGCGCGCGTCGCGTCGGAGACCGGTGGCTTCGCGACGGAGCTCGGCGGCTTCGGCGCGTTTCCCACGGTCCGACGGCCGCGCGTGATCTGGCTCGGTGCCAGGGCCACGCCCGAGCTCAGGTGCCTGAAGCAGGACCTCGAGTGGGGGCTCGCCGACGTGGGCTTCGAGGCGGAGACGAGGGCGTTCCACCCGCACGTCACGCTGGGTCGGGCCGACCCCTCGGGCGGCGCCGGGGCCTTCCGCGGCCTCGATCGTCTCGTGGCCGGGCTGCAGTTCAAGGGTGAGCTGAAGGTGCGCTCGGTCGATCTGATGCGCAGCGACGTCTCGAAAGAAGGCCCGCGATACTCCGTCGTGACCAGCGTGCGGCTCGCGTCTTCGTGACGGCGACGCCTTCCCACGGCCGCCGGCGGCGGCCGCGGATCCAAGCGACCGTGCCGAGGTAGGAGACGGCATGGCGAGACTGCTGATCGTGGACGACGAGAGCGGGATCCGAGGGGCCCTCGAGCAGCTCTTCGAGTATGAGGGCCACGAGGTGCGCACCGCCGAGGACGGGATCGACGGGATCGATCTCGCCGGGGAGTTCCGCCCGGACGTGATCTTCCTCGACGTGAAGATGCCCGGCCTCGACGGGCTGGACGTCCTGCAGCGGATCCGGGCCGACGACCCGGGGGCCCTCGTGGTCATGATCTCCGGCCACGGCACGATCGACACCGCGGTGGAGGCGACGCGCAAGGGCGCGTACGACTTCCTCGAGAAGCCGCTCGACACCGACCGCCTGCTCGTGACCCTGAGGAGGGCGCTCGAGCTCAAGGGGCTCACCGAGAGCATGGCCGACCTGCGCAGCCAGATCGAGAGCCGCTACGAGATCGTGGGCAACTCCTACCCGGTCCGGCAGGTGCTGGAGCGCGTGGAGAGGGTCGCGCCCACGGACGCGCGGGTGCTCGTCACCGGCGAGAACGGCACCGGCAAGGAGCTCGTCGCGCGCGCGATCCACCGTCTCTCGTCGCGGGCGGAGCGCCCCTTCGTGGAGGTGAACTGCGCCGCCATACCGTCCGAGCTGATCGAGTCCGCTCTCTTCGGCCACATCAAGGGCTCGTTCACCGGAGCGGTCGCGGACCAGGCCGGGAAGTTCGAGCAGGCGGACACCGGAACGCTCTTCCTCGACGAGGTCGGTGACATGTCGCAGGACGCGCAGGCGAAGGTCCTGCGGGCGCTCGAGCAGGGGGTGATCACCCGCGTGGGCGGGTCCAAGTCGATCGAGGTGGACGTGCGCGTCATCGCCGCCACGAACAAGGAGCTGGCCGAGGAGATCGACGCGGGACACTTCCGCGAGGATCTCTTCTATCGACTCAACGTCGTTCCGATCCACGTGCCGTCCCTTCGCGAGCGTCGTGAGGACGTACCGATGCTCGTCCGGCACTTCACGGAGCTCATGGCCACCCGGGAAGGGGTGACGCCGCGGCGCTTCGAGACGGCCGCGATCGAGCGACTGCAGAGCCTGTCCTGGCCCGGGAACGTGCGCGAGCTCCGCAACACGGTCGAGCGGCTGCTCATCCTCGCGCCGCAGCAGACGGTGAGGCTCGAGGACGTGGAGGCCCTCGCGTCCGGAAGGTCCGTGCAGCCGGGACTGGGGGGCGAGCTGCTCGCCACGGAGAGCTTCTCGGAGTTCAAGGACGGGGCCGAGCGTGCCTACATCCAGCAGAAGCTCCGGGAGAACGACTGGAATGTCGCGGAAACCGCCCGCCGCATCGACATGCCCCGCTCGAACCTCTACAAGAAGATCGAGAAGTACGGTCTGGTTCGCGAAGCCTGAAGCCGGGCGCGCCCGACCGGGTTGCGTCGTCGGCGACTCCTCCTAGCTTGGCCGTGTCCGCAAGACATTCGGGTGGGCCGGAACGGAAGCCGGTGAGAGTCCGGCGCGGCCCCGCCACTGTGAGAGGTCCGAGGCTTCGGCCCGGAACGGATGCTCTGTTCGGCCACTGGGGTCACCCCCCGGGAAGGCGAGCATTTCGGCCTCGAGCCAGGAGACGCGGCCCACACGAGCCAACGCCAACGACCTCCGCGGGGAGGCGGCTGGGGCCGGGCGTGTCCCGGCGCATCCCGTCCGACCCACGGAGAGGACGGGTTGCCCATGTCGAGTGCTCGCGAGGGTCGAGCTCGCCGAACCGAGTCCCATGGCGCGTCGCTGCGCCGTTCCCTCTTCGACGTCCTGCGCGGGCAGATCGTCCCCGCGGTCTGCGCCGTGACGCTGATGTCGAGCTTCGCCCCGCACGCGCGGGCTCAGGACGGCGCGCTTCCGCTGGCCGGACTGATCGTCACGGCGACCCCGCTGCCTCGCTCGGAGGAGGCGGTCGACCGCTTCGTGACCGTGCTGACGGGAGACGAGCTGCGGGGGCGCGGGGACCGCACGGTGGGCGAGGCGCTTCGGGGGACGGCGGGGGTCGACGTGGCCCGCAACGGCTCGTTCGGGGCCGTCACCTCCGTCTTCCTGAGGGGTGGCGAGAGCGACTACACGCTGGTGCTCGTGGACGGCGTTCAGGTCAACCAGGCGGGTGGGGGGTTCGACTTCGAGTCGCTCACGACCGACAACGTCGAGCGAATCGAGATCCTCAGGGGGCCCGCGAGCGCCCTGTACGGGTCCGACGCGGTCACGGGGGTGGTGCACGTGATCACGCGGTCCGGTGCGGGTCCACCGCGCGGCGGCGCCGAGGTCCGAGCGGGCTCCTACGGCCGGCTGGACTGGAGCGCGGACCTGGTCGGGGGCACGAGTCGGGCGGGGTACTCGCTGTCGCTGTCGCGCCGCTCGACGGACGGGATCCTGGCCTTCAACAACCGAAGCGTCCGCACGGTGATGTCGGGTCGCGTGCGCATCCTGCCGGACGCGAGCACCGAGGTCGGCCTCACGGTGCGAGCGTCGGATCGGCGCTACCACTTCCCCACGGACGGCACCGGCGCCGTGAGTGACCGCAACGCGTTCACCTTCGACGACGCGATGACGCTGGCCGTGTCAGCGCGCCGCGTCATCGCAAGGAGCGTGAGGCTCGAGGCGCTCATCGGGGTGCGGGAGCTGGACGGCGGGACCGACGACGCTCAGGACGGCCCCGCGGATACGCTCGGCTTCTTCGGGTTCAGGAGCCTCGACAACGGCCGACGGACCAGCGGCGAAGTCCGGGCGCACGTCGATCTGGGGGCGGCGCTGCTGACGGGGGGCTTCGAGCTCGAGCAGCGGAGCCAGCGCTCGTTCACCGAGTCCTCGAGCGAGTTCGGGGTGTCGAGCGGGCAGAGCTCGTACGAGCGCGACAACCGGGCCGCCTTCCTCCATGTCACGGGGGAGATCGCGGCGGTCTCGTACAGCTTGGGTGCCAGGCTCGAGGACAACGAGCGCTTCGGTCGCTTCGGCACGTGGCAGGCCGGCGGGTCGTGGGCCCCGTCGGCGGGGACCGGGACGCGGCTGCGGGTCTCTGCGGGGCGGGCGATCAAGGAGCCGACCTTCTTCGAGAACTTCGCCACCGGCTTCGCGACGGGAAATCCCGATCTCGAGCCGGAGCGATCGGTATCCTGGGAGCTCGGAGTGGAGCAACCCCTGCTTTCGGGTCGCGCCCGCGCCCGCGCCACCTACTTCGACCAACGCTTCGAGGACCTGATCCAATTCACCTTCCTCCCCCCCACGCCCGGCGGCCCGAGCTACTTCAACGTCGCCGCGGCCGCTTCGCGCGGCGTGGAGGCCGAGCTCACCGCCCGGCTGGGACCGCTCGACGCCGGAGTGTCGCACACGTGGTCGAGCACCGAAGTCACCGACTCGGGGTTTCAGGACGGGCCGGGTGCGACGTTCGTGAGCGGGGAGCCGCTCCTGCGCCGTCCGGGCGCGGCATGGTCCGTTCACATGAGTGGATCCCCGGCCTCCGGGCTGCGGCTGTTCGCCGGCCTGCGCGCCGTCGGCACGAGGGCGGACCGGGACTTCTCGACCTTTCCCGCGACCCCGGTCGAGCTCCCGTCGTACCGGCTGGTGCGCCTGGGGGGGGCCTGGCAGGTGGGTCGGCCGGTGCCCGCCCTTCCGGAGCTCGCGCTCACCCTGGAGATCGACAACCTGCTGGA
>JBFFWJ010000278.1:0-5315 GCA_041570315.1 Longimicrobiales bacterium
ACCCCCGGTCCGGCGCCGCGCCGGCGGGCCCCACGGGCTCGTCCCACGAGGTCGCACCGGGTCTCCCCGGCCGCCTCATCGGTCGCCCAGCCACACGGCGCAGCCAGCCGAGCGGCTCGGTGTTGAGCACGTCCTTCTTCTCGAGCACGCGAGCGTCAGGAGGAGCTCCGCACGTGCCAGGTCGACATGGGAAGCACGCCGGCCACCGCGAGCTCGATGACGTCCCCGGGGTTCACGAGGATCGTCTCGGTCACGTAGTCGGCCCGGTCGGGCGCCCCGATCGCATGCACGCGAAGCCTGAACCGACCCGGAGGAGCGGCGAGCCACTCGGGGACGTCGAACCGCTCCGAGCCTACCCCGGTGACGGTGCCGAGCCGGTGCCAGGACCCGTCACGACCCGCGTAGACGACGACGTCGAGGAAGTGGCTGCTCGTCACCTGCAACCCGATCCCGCGATCTTCCGCGGCGGGAACGGCGCTCCAGTCCGGGGCGTGGCGGTCGGCGCACCCGGGGGAGAAGACGAGCGCCGTGGACGCGACGAGGAGCCATGGGGCGAGGAGCGGCCGCGCGCCGCGCGCGATCGCCTCGCGTGCCGGGTGCGATGACATGGGCGCCGTCCTGTCGGGGTCCGCTGCCCCCGATCGGCCGCATACCGCGTGCCCGCGGCCCCGCCGCCCGGTGCGCCGCCGATCGTCGTGCGGACAAGCCCCGTCCGGCGATGCCGCCATCTGGGTGCCGAGTCCGCACGACCCCCGAGATGGGGCAGGATGTCCCGCTACCGGACGGTGTTTCCCACTCAGTCGGACAGCGGAATCGAGTGGAAGGCGGCCACCCTCCACACTCCCTGCTCACGCCGCATCACCGCCGAGGTCGGTGCGGAGACGTGGTGCTGCTCGCCCTGGAGCGTGTAGTCCTGCTCGAGCCAGAAGGTGACGAGACCGACGTCGCCCCAGACCACTTCGTGCACGTCGCGCAGCTCCGAGCGGACGTCGTCGACCTGCGTCACCAGGCCGCGAACGTACGCCTCCATCGCCTCGCGTCCCCTCATCCACTCGCGGGAGATCTCGTCGACTCCCTGCGTGTCCTCGGCGAAGTGGCCGAGGATCGTCTCGGGGTCCTTGCGGCCGAGGGCGTCGAACATTCCCCGCAGAACCGTCTCCAGCTGCCCAGGCATGGCTCACTCCTTTTCCTGGAATCGGACGGACGATCGGCGCTCCGGTCCCCGGCACGACGCGCCCGCGCCGGCACCGAGGCGAGCCGGCGGGCCCTCTTCACGCCCGCGTCGACGAGCCCGGGTGCCGGTGCGCGGACATCGCCATGCCCGAAGCCCTCGCGCACCGTACCTTGCTCCAGCAGAAGCCGTACCACCGGCTCCAGCGCGGGCGACGACCCGCCTCCTGCCCCGACGAGCCGCCTTCGAAGAGGAGCGACCCATGCAACGCCGGGACTTCCTGGCCTCCTCCGCCGCCGCCGGCCTGGGCGTGACCCTGGGCGCCGGGTGCGCCGAGCCCGCCGACGCCCCCGAGCCCGCGCGCCCGCAGGCGACGCCGCGACAGATCCTGATCGCGGGCGGCGGCTTCGGCACCGCCTTCATCCGCTACATGGCCGAGCTGACCGGCAAGGACCGGCCCCGGCTGTGCTACCTGCCGACGGCCTCGGCCGACAGCCAGGCGGGGATCATCCGCTGGTACGAGAGCTGCGCCCCGCTCGACGTGATCCCCTCCACGCAGGCCAGCTTCATCAGCAGCTACCGTACGGACCGGAGCTGGGAGGACGTCTTCCTGTCGGTGGACGGCATCGTGGTGTCGGGCGGCAACACGCTCAACCAGCAGGCGATCTGGCGAGCGCAGGGGATCGACCGGGTGCTGCGCGAGGCGTGGGACCGCGGGATCGTGCTCGGGGGCGCGAGCGCGGGCTCGCTGTGCTGGTTCGAGGAGGGCACGACGGACTCCCGGCCGCAGGAGGTCACCAAGATCGAGTGCCTCGGCTTCCTGCGCGGCAGCCACTCGCCCCACTACGATGCCGAGGAGGTCCGGCGTCCGACGTACCACCGGCTCATCCGCTCCGGCGAGCTCAAGCCCGGCTACGCCTGCGACAACGACGCCGGGATCCACTTCGTCGACAACGAGGTCCGGCGCGTGGTGAAGACGAGGGAGGACGCGCGCGTCTACCGGGTCACCCTCGAGGGCGGCGAGATCGTCGAGACCGAGCTGCCCGGGGAGATGATCGGCTGATCGCCCGCGGCTAGTGGAGTGGAGCCGTCAGCACCGTGTGCTCGGTAACGATCCCGCCACGGTTGCCGACCTCGATGGAGCCGTAGCGCTCCTCGAAGCATCTCGGCAGCTCGCGGTCGCCCTCCGGCGAAAGCCACAGGCGGAGCAGGTGGCGCCGGCGGGCCGGGTCCGGCCAGTCCACGAAGCCCGTGCGGTCGTGGAGCTGCGAATGATTGTAGACGAACTGCATGTCGCCCGGCCTGAGCCGCATGCGGACGTGCATCCCCGGGTCCTCGGCGAGCGCGTCGAGCAGGTCGAGCGCGGCGACGTGCTCGGGGGTCAGCCGCATCGCGCCCTCGAAGCGCTGCGCGCTCTCGATGTACTGGCGCTGATAGAAGACGGTGAGGTGCCCGGCATGCCAGCTCAGCACGGGGATCTCCACGTAGGGCTTCGCGCCGGGCGGCACCTCGCCGCGCCGATCGGTCGCGATCGGATCGAAGAGCCGCAGCAGGAGGTCGGGCCGCTCCGCGCGCATCCGGTTGTAGATGGAGAGCGCGCTCACCAGGAGGGAGTCCCCGCCCTCGCGGGCGTCGCGCAGGCACAGCAGCCCGACGACGTCGGCGCTGTCCGTGTGGAAGCTCTGCCGCTCCGCGGTCTGATAGATGCGAACGTCGGCGTCCTTCGAGCTCGCACCCGTGTCGCGCACGTGCCCGAGGACGTGGCCCTGGGCGTTCTGCGACCGCGCGCTGCCCAGGTGCGCGCCGATCCCGCAGAAGATCGCCGCGGCGAGCGCGCGCTCGTAGCCCTCGACCGGCAGCCCGCGGAGGAGCTCGAAGCCGATCCCGTGCAGCAGCTTGTCCCTGAGCGCCACGAGGTGGGCGCCGAAGGAGGGGAGCGGGAAGTCGGCCGCGGTGATCTCGCCCACGTCGCGCCCGAGCGACAGGTAGTGACGGCCCGCCCCCTCCAGCTCCGCGACGTCCGCGTCCGAGAGGTGGATCAGCCACTCGTCGGTGCGCCCGGCCATGTCGGCGCCGACCCAGGCGGCGGGCCCGGTGATGCGCTCGGGGAGGTCTTCGAGGGTCGGCATGTGGAGGCTCGAGGGGGTGGCCGGCGCGGCGGCCCGGCGTGAGGATTGGGCTGCAGCGATGCGGCGACGCCGCAAAGAGCTAGGGTCCGGGGGTCCGGGCCGCAACGGGGATGCGAGCGACGCGTCGCCGCTCGGGGCTCGGCCTCGGAGCAGCAGGGCGACCACAGCCCCCGCTGCCTAGTGGAGTGTCTTCGACGTCTCGTGCACACCGAGCGTGGGGAGGCGCGGCGACGCCAAGGCGGGACGACGCAGGAATGGCACCGCTATTTCAAGGAGTCCCAACGCAGGCATCGCCGATGCATCGCCGCGCGCACCGAGCGGCCCACGGGCGCACCGCGCGGCCGAGCGAACCGCGGCAGATCGAGAGTAGCTCGATCAATGGCATCGAAACATGCTGGCGGCCAAGAACGGTTGTCGGAGAGCGCTTCGGGTAGTCCGCCAGCTCTGCGAAGCTAGCCCGTTCGAGCCCTGCCAGGTGAGCATGCTGGCGGCGTCGAGCTCGTCGAGGAGTCCTTGGCGACGGAAGGAGCGGAGGACGCGTTGCTGGACGACAGACTCCACGTGGGCGACACGATCGGGCGTCAGGTCACAGGCCTCGTGAAACACGAGGTCGCCGTCGTCGGCCTTGCTGAACACGCCGTCGAGGACGCCGCCTTCCCGGCTGTCGTCGAGTCGTCGCAAGCGGCATCGGTGCCGTGGCGTCCCCTCTACCGCATGATCGACGCCGGATCGTCACCGAGCGCCCCGGGGCCCGCAGGCTCTGGCCCTGGCTCGACCGGCC
The DNA here is from genome assembly GCA_041570315.1 of Longimicrobiales bacterium. Lineage (GTDB taxonomy): Bacteria > Gemmatimonadota > Gemmatimonadetes > Longimicrobiales > Gaopeijiaceae > JBFFWJ01. Next base: position 4,082 of record JBFFWJ010000278.1, read on the forward strand.
GCTAGGGTCGCATGTTCACGCCATGAGCGACGTCCCGTCTCGACTGCACCACGCGCTGTCCGACCGATACCGGATCGAGCGGGAGCTCGGCCAGGGGGGCATGGCCACGGTCTATCTGGCCGACGACCTCCGTCATGGACGAAGGGTGGCCATCAAGGTGCTCAACGCGGACGTCGCCGCCACGATGGGCTCGGACCGCTTCCTGCGTGAGATCCGCATCGCCGCCGGTCTGGAGCATCCGCACATCCTCACCCTCATCGACTCGGGTGAGGCCGAGGGCTTCCTCTACTACGTGATGCCCTATGTGGAGGGGCGGTCGCTGGGCGACAAGCTCGACCGCGAGGGAGAGCTGCCCGTGCGGGACGTAGCTCGGCTCCTCCGAGGCGTGGCCGACGCCCTGGCCTACGCCCATCGCAACGGTGTCGTCCATCGGGACATCAAGCCCGACAACATCATGCTCTCCGGCCGACACGCCTTCGTGGTGGACTTCGGCATCGCCAAGGCTTTGAGCGAGGCTGTCGAGGGTACGCATGTCACTGCCACTGGCACCGCGGTCGGAACTCCCGCCTACATGAGCCCGGAGCAGGCGGCGGCCGAGCCCAACGTCGACCATCGGGCCGACATTTACGCCCTGGGCGCCGTGGCGTACGAGATGCTGTCTGGGCGACCGCCCTTCATGGGCACGCGCTCACACCAGGTCCTCCTGGCCCACGTGTCTCAGGTACCCCGACCGATCACCGAATACCGGGAGAGCGTACCTCCGGCCCTCGAAGCGTTGGTCATGCGCTGCCTGGAGAAGAAGCCGGCGGACCGGTGGCAGAGCGCCGAAGAGGTGCTGGACGTCCTGGAGGTGATCTCCACCGGGGCCGCGACGCCCGTCGACTCGGTCTCGGTGCCCACGACCGCGGCCCGGCGCGTACCGCTCCTGAAGGGTCTCGTCGCCGGCAGCGCCGTGGTGGCCGCAGCGGTGGGCGCGTGGGCGCTCCTCCTCCAGGGCTCCCAGACCCCGCTCGATCCCGAGCGCCTCTACGTGGCTCCCTTCGTGAATCAGTCGGCCGACCCGGAGCTGGACCCGATCGGCCCGGTGGCCGCCGACCGGATCCTCCAGGCGCTTCAGGAAATGGGGCTCGTCGAGGTAAGGGGCGCGGGCGGCGCAACCGCGCTGGATGAGGAGGCCAGCCCCCAGGAAGTGGCCGAGTCGCTGGGCGCCGGGACTATGGTCGTGGGAACGTAT
>JBFFWJ010000279.1:0-5313 GCA_041570315.1 Longimicrobiales bacterium
ATGGCCATTCTGATTCGGGCCGAAGACCAGGTCGAGATCCCAGAGCGGTTGCCGCTCGTGGCGCTCCGAGATCTCGTCTTCTTTCCGTTCATCGTCCTTCCGATCCTGATCGGGCGTCGGCGGTCGGTGCGCGCGCTGGAGGAGGCGCGCGAATCCGACGGGCTCGTGCTCCTGGTCGCTCAGAAGGACCCGGGGATGGACGATCCGGCGGCGGGAGACCTCTTTCGGGTCGGTACGGTGGCCCGGGTGGTGCAGACCACCAGACTGCCCGACGGCACGTCCCGGGTGGTGCTCGAGGGGCTCGGGCGGGCGAGGATCCGACGGCTGACCACGACGACCGAAGCCCTGAGGGCTTCGGTCGAGCTGCATGTGCCCAGGGAGGCCGAGCCCGACGGTCCCGCATCCGAGAGCCTCGCATCCGTGGCCCGGTCGGTGGTCAGCCTGTACGCGGAGTACGCGCGCCTCCACGAGCGGATCCCCGACGAGCTGTCGGGCATGCTCTCCGCCGAGGGCGACCGCCAACGCTTCGCGCACCTGGTCGCCGGGCATCTGATCCTGCCCTCGGTGGAAAAGCAGGAGATCCTGGAGACCGCCTCCGTGGAGGACCAGCTCGAGGTGCTGCGGGAGCTGCTCGTGCGCGAGCTGGAGATCCTGCGCATCGAGAGGAAGCTCGACCGGCAGATCCAGCTGCAGCTCGGCGGTCGGGACTCGCCCTTGGACGTCGGCCCGGGAATGCGGGGATCGCGCCCCGACGCACAGCATGACGACGCCGAGGACTGGGCCGAGATCGAGGAGACGATCAGGGAGGCGGACCTCCCGCCGCACGCGAGAGACCGCGCCGACAAGGAGCTCAGGCGCCTCAAGAAGCTGAACCCCGTGGCCCCGGAGGCCGCCGTCATCCGCACGCATCTCGATTGGATCGTGTCGCTGCCCTGGAGCGCCCGCTCCGAGGACAACCTGGACGTCCGCCACGCGTCCGACATTCTCGAGTCCGAGCACTTCGGTCTCGGCGAGGTGAAGGAGCGGGTCCTCGACCACGTCGCCGTCCTGTCCCTGGTCCGCGAGATGCGGGGGCCGATCCTCTGCCTCGTGGGCCCGCCGGGCGTCGGGAAGACCTCGCTCGGCCGGAGCATCGCCGAGGCGCTCGGTCGGGAGTTCGTGCGCGTGAGCCTGGGCGGAGTTCGCGACGAGGCCGAGATCCGAGGGCATCGCCGCACGTACGTGGGCGCCCTGCCCGGACGGATCATCCAGGGTATGAGGCGCAGCGGCACCAAGAACCCGGTCTTCCTCCTCGACGAGGTCGACAAGCTGGCGCGCGACTTCCATGGTGATCCGGGAGCGGCGCTCCTCGAGGTCCTGGATCCCGAGCAGAACCGTGCCTTCACCGACCACTACCTCGAGCTCGAGTTCGACCTCTCCGACGTCCTCTTCGTGGCCACGGCGAACACGTTGCAGGGCGTGCCGGAGCCTCTGAGGGACCGCATGGAGGTAATTCGCCTCCCCGGGTATCTCGACACGGAGAAGCGCGAGATCGCACATCGCTTCCTGTGGCCGCGCCAGGCGGCGCGGCACGGGCTGGCACGGCACGAGGTCCCCCTCGCGCCCGGGGCGGTTCACGCCGTCATCGAACGGTACACCCGCGAGGCCGGGGTGCGTGAGCTCGACCGGCGGCTTTCGCGCATCGCGCGCAAGCTGGCGCGCAGCGTGGCCGACGGGGCTCGGCTCCCTCCCAGGATCGAGGCCGGAGACCTCAAGGAGCTCCTGGGCCCTCCGACCTACCCTCCACCCGACCGAGATCAGGACGAGGACCGCGTGGGGATCGCGAACGGGTTGGCCTGGACCGCGTCCGGTGGCGAGGTCCTCGACGTCGAGGTGGCGATCGTACCGGGCGCGGGGAACGTCCGCCTCACGGGAACGTTGGGCGAGGTCATGAAGGAATCGGCTCACGCGGCCGTCACCTACGCCCGCTCGCGCTCGAAGCGCTTGGGCCTGGAGCCACAGTTCCACGAGCACATCGACGTCCACATCCACATTCCCGAAGGTGCGACGCCCAAGGACGGGCCATCCGCCGGCATCACGATCGCGGTCGCCCTGATCTCCGCGCTGACCGACACGCCCACCCGCGCGGACGTGGCCATGACCGGCGAGATCACCCTGCGAGGCCGCGTGCTCGGCGTGGGCGGAGTCAAGGAGAAGGCCGTGGCGGCCCTGCGCAACGGGATGCGGCGGGTGGTCTTGCCCGCCGCGAACGCCACCGACCTGGAGCTCCTGCCGGACGAGGTCAGGGAAAGCGTGGACTTCGACCTCGTGCAGACGATGGACGAAGTTCTCGACGCGGTGCTCACAGAGCGTTCCGCACGCCGGCCCCACCCGCACGAAAGCGACCTCGGGATCCCAATCCCGCACGGATGAAGATCCGGTCCGTCGCGTACGCGGGCACGGTCGCCGCGCCCGGCGGAGCGTTCCCGGGCTCGCTGCCGCAGGTCGCTTTCTCGGGCCGCTCCAACGTCGGCAAGTCCTCGCTCATCAACGCGCTGCTCCGCCGAACGCGCAGCAAGCTCGCACACGTATCGGGGAAGCCGGGCAAGACCCAGGCCCTTAACTTCTATCGCGTGAACGACGCCTTCTTTCTCGTCGATCTCCCGGGCTACGGATATGCGCGCGTGCCGGACGGGCTGCGCGACGCCTGGGCCGCGCTGATCGAGTGGTATCTCGGGGAGTCGGGCCAGGTCCGCGCGGTGGTTCACCTGGTCGACGCCCGCCACGACCCGACCGAGCACGACGTGCGCATGGTCCGCTATCTCGCCGAGCTCGGGCTCCCGGCCCTCGTAGTCCTGACCAAGGCCGACAAGCTCAAGCGCGGTGAGCGCAACGCTGCCATCCGCCGGACGCTCGACACGCTGGAGATCGACGAAAGCCAGCTCCTCCCGTTCTCGTCGAAGACGGGCGAGGGTCGGGAAGAGCTTCTCGACGCCCTGGACGACCTCCTCTCCGAGGACGTTCCATCATGACCCGTCGACCGGCTCCTCGTCCCGCCCGGAGGGTGGTGCCCCTGCTCGTGCTCACGACGGGGTGCACGCTGGCGCCCGGGCCCGGGCAAGGCTCACCCTCCGAGGGCGTCCTGCCTCCTCCGGGGTACGGCACGCTCCGTCAGGACGACGTCTCCATCGCGCTCGTGAGCGGCGACCTCCAACTCCTCGTCACACCCCTTCACGAGTCGGTCACACGGGTGACCGCGCCCGATACCGAGCAGCGACTCGACGGGCTCGCGGCCGTCCACCAGCCTTCCGGGGAGCCCGACGCGAGGCTGTTCCTGGTTTCGTTCTATTCCGAGCAGCCGAACGCTCGCTTCGTCCCCGAGGAGGTTCAGCTCATCTCGCAGGGCTTGCGCCTGCGCCCGCGGACCATCAGGCCCGTGACTCCCACATGGGGACAGCGCCGGCTGCAGCAGCGCCGGACGGAGATGGCGGTGTACGCCTTCGACGGTGTCGTCGATCTCGAGTCCCCGCTCACGCTGGTCTACGGCCTGGAGCAGACCTCGGCGTGGAGCTCGATCCTCACGCGCATCCAGGCGGAGCGAGCGCGGGCCCGCGCGCGAGCCGGTCTCCGCTCCGGGCCGGCCGGCTACGCGTCGAGTCCGTACTTGGCGATCTTACGGTAGAGGGTCCTCTCACCGATCCCTAGGAGCTCGGCCGCCTTCCGGCGGTTCCCCCGCACCTCCTCCAGCGCGGCCGCGATCGCCTGACGCTCCATGTCCTCGATCGTCATCCCGGGCCGGAAGACGATCACCCCGGGCTCCGGCCGTGAGAGCTCCTCGGACGGCTCCACCCGAGGCTCCTCCCGCTGGGGCGGCCGGTACTCCGGGATCTCGATCTCCCCGGACAGCGTCGAGCCTGGCCCCACTCGGCCGATGATCGCCCCGCTCTCGAGGCTCACGGGTGCACCCCTGCGGTACGCCTCGAACTCCCGGCGCAGGTCGTCCATGTCGACACGCAGCTCGACCAGGGTCCGGAAGACGAACTCGAGCTCGGGCCGCAGGGCGGCTGCCGCACCTTCGCCCGTCTCGGGCCGGGCGAGCGCCACCGGAAGGAGCGAGCCACCCCGCCCCGCACGCACGTCGTCGGGGATGTCCTGGGGGCGGATCACGCCACCGGGAGCCAGCACGACCATCGATTCCACGAGGTTCCTCAGCTCACGGATGTTGCCGGGCCACGAGTACGCGACGAGGAGCTGCATGGCCTCGGGCGAGATTCCGGGAAACTCCAGGTCGTTTCGCTCCGCCGCCTCCGCCACGAAGGACTCCACGAGAAGGGGGATGTCCTCCCGCCGTTCCCGCAGCGGCGGCAGCTCGATGCCGAGCACGTTCAGGCGGAAGTACAGGTCCCGCCGAAACTCGCCGATCGCGACCAGTTGACGGAGATCCTGGTTCGTGGCGGCGACGATGCGCACGTCGACCTTGAGCGTGCGCTCGCCCCCGACCCGGTGGAACTCCCTCTGCTCGAGCACGCGAAGGAGCTTGGTCTGGGTCGACAAGGGCATCTCCCCGATCTCGTCCAGGAAGATCGTGCCTCCGTCGGCGAGCTCGAAAAGCCCCTTGCGAGCGTCGATCGCCCCCGTGAACGATCCCTTCTCGTGCCCGAACAGCTCGGACTCGAGCAGCGTGTCCGAGAGCGCGGCGACGTTGACCGCGATGAAGGGCTTGTGCCTGCGGGGGGAAAGCGCGTGAATCCCGCGCGCGACCAGCTCCTTGCCGGTGCCCGACTCCCCCGTGACGAGCACCGTGGCGGCCACCGGCGCGATCTGGACGACGCGCTCCAGCACCTGGAGCATCGCATCCGTGTCGCCGACGATGCCCGTGATGTGCCGCAGCCGGCGACGCTCGATCGACCGGCGCCCCACGACCACGATGTCCTCGACCGGGGACGATCGGGGGAAGATCTCGTCGAACCCGGACAACCGCGGCGGGCGAGGGTCGTCGGACGAGGAGACTCCGAAGATCGGGATGTGCAGCCTGTCCCTCGCCTGACGGACGAGGTCGCTCTCCCTGCCGTCGAGGCCCCCGCTCAGCACCAGGAGGACGGCCTCCGGGTCATCCGAGATGCGCTCGTCGGCCGTCACGAGATCTGTCGCGTATCCCGCCTCGGCGAAGGCGCTGCGCAGAGCCCCGGCCACGGGCAGGTCGTGCGTCGAGATCAGGACCGTGCCGTCCGTCATCCGCCACCCGGGAGCGTGTGTGGAGCGTCCCTCCCCGACAGAAGATCCACCGCGTGGCCCAGCACGGGCTCGAGGACGGCGAGCCCGTCGGCCACGCCC